>JAYTFI010000236.1:0-11426 GCA_043734485.1 Acidimicrobiales bacterium
CCTCGAACCGGGTCACATCGAGCGCATCGACTTCGAGCTGAAGGTCATCATCGAGATGGGCTTCGCCGCCTACTTCCTCGTCGTGTGGGACCTCATCAAATATGCCAAGGACCAAGGGTGGCGGGTCGGTCCGGGCCGTGGCAGTGCGGCCGGCAGCGCCGTGTCGTACTGCCTGCGCATCGTCGACCTCGACCCCATCAAGTACGACCTCCTGTTCGAGCGCTTCCTCAACCCGGGCCGCAAGCAGATGCCCGACATCGACATGGACTTCGATGAGCGCTACCGCGGCGAGATGATCGCCTACGCCAGTCGCAAGTACGGGGTGAATCATGTCGCCCAGATCGTCACGTTCTCGACCATCAAGGCCCGCGCCGCGGTGCGTGACGCAAGCCGCGTGCTCGGCTATCCGTACGGCCTCGGCGACCGCATTGCCAAGGCCATGCCGCCGCTGGTGATGGGCCGCGACACGCCTTTGTATGCGTGCTTAGAGCCGTACCCGAAGTTCGAAGACGGCTACAAGATGGCCGCCGACCTCAGGCAGATGTACCAGATGGACCCCGACGTGAAGAAGGTCGTCGACGTGGCCAAGGGCCTCGAAGGCCTACGCCGCGGCGATGGTATCCACGCCGCCGCGGTCGTCATCACCCGTCGAGAGCTGATGGAGTACCTGCCCATCCAGCGCAAGCCCGAGCCCGGGGGCAGGCCCGAGGACGCGCCCATCGTCACGCAGTACGAGATGCACGGCGTCGAAGAGCTCGGCCTGCTGAAGATGGACTTCCTCGGACTGCGCAACCTGAGCGTCATCGACCGCACCATCAAGCTGATCAGGGCGAACAAGGGCATCGACGTCGACATCGACAACGTCGACCTCGAGGATGCCAAGACCTTCGACCTTTTGCAGAAGGGCAACTCGATCGGGGTGTTCCAGCTCGAGGGCACACCCATGCGCTCGCTCATGCGCAGCCTCGAACCGTCGAGCTTCGACGACGTCGCCGCCCTCGTCGCGCTCTACCGGCCAGGGCCCATGTCGGCCAACATGCACAACGACTACGCCGATCGCAAGAACGGCCGCAAGCCGATCGCCTACTTCCACCCCGACGCCGAGCCGATCCTCGGCGACACGCAGGGCCTGATGATCTATCAGGAGTCGATGATGCGGGTGGCGCAGAAGTTCGCCGGCTACTCGCTCAGCGAGGCCGACAACCTGCGCAAGGCGGCGGGTAAGAAGAACCGCGAGATCATGGCTATGGAGCGCGACAAGTTCGTGGCCGGCTGCGAGGCCACCGGCTACGGGAGCGCCCTCGGCACGAAGATCTTCGACATCATCGAGCCGTTCGCCGACTATGCGTTCAACAAGAGCCACAGCTTCGGCTACGGCTTCGTGAGCTATCAGACCGCGTACCTGAAGGCGAACTTCCCCAGCGAGTACCTGTCCGCACTGCTGACGAGCGTGAAGGACGACAAGGACAAGACCGCTGTCTACCTGTCGGAGTGCCGCACGATGGGCATCCAGGTACAGGTGCCGGACGTGAACTCGAGCGTGAGCGACTTCGCACCCACCACCGTCGATGACGTCGAGATCATCCGCTTCGGCATGTCGGCCATCCGCAACGTCGGCGAGGGTCTCGTGGGCCTCATCGTGTCCGAGCGCGACGCGAACGGCCCGTTCAGCGACTTCTACGACTTCTGCAACCGTGTCGACCTCACCGTGCTGAACAAACGGACCATCGAGTCGCTGGTCAAGGGCGGCGGCTTCGACTCGGTGCACCACCCTCGCCGGGGGCTGATGGACGTCTACGAGCAGATCATCGACCGGGTCGTCGCCCGCCGCCGCGAGGCCGAGTCGGGGGTGATGTCGCTGTTCGGTTCGCTGGGCGGAGACGACGAGGCGATGGGCGGGGGCAGCGGAGGGTTCGACGACAGCCGCATACCCGTCCCGCAGCACGAATGGGACAAGGCCGTGCAGCTCAAGTTCGAGAAGGAGATGCTCGGCCTCTACATCTCCGACCATCCGCTCCTCGGCGCCCAGCATGCCATGCGCAAGGTGACCGACTGCTCGATCACCGAGCTTCGCGAAGGAACGGTGCGTACCGAAGGGAACGGATTCGGCGGCCGCGAGGGCGGGGGAGCGGCCACCAAGACGGTCGGCGGCGTCATCACCGCCCTCCAGCGGAAGTACACGAAGAAGGGCGACCTGATGGGCGTCTTCATCCTCGAAGACCTCGAGGCCGCGATCGAGGTGATGGTCTTCCCGAAGACCATGCAGGAGTGCAACTGGATCCTCGCCGACGACGCCCTCGTGATCGTGCGGGCCCGCGTCGATGACCGCGACGACATCCCGAAGCTGATCGCCATGGACGTGAAGCGCCTTGAGATCAACCTGGACGGTGGTGGCCCGCCGATCCGCATCCAACTGCCCGAGCAGGGCATCCGGCCCGAGAAAGTGCACGAGCTGCGCGAGCTTCTCGCCCACCACCCCGGCGATTCCGAGGTGTTCGTCCACTTCGGCCGACAGGTGCTGCGATTGCCGGCCGAGTTCCGGGTCGACCCGACCACCCGGCTGTTCTCCGAGCTGCGGGTGCTGTTGGGCGAGAACGCGCTCGTCTCGTGAAGTCGCTCTGCTCCGCGCCCGCCGAGCCGCGGATGGTCGCTCGATGACGCCGAACGGCGAAGGCCTCCTGCTCCTGGCGAAGGCGCCCTCGCCCGAACTACCGGTCCGCGCCGCGCAGGGCCTCGAGCCGCGCCCCGAATACGCCGTCCTGGCCGAAGCGCTCGGCTCCCGGATCATCAGCTTCAACGACCTCGCACGCGAGGGTGTCCTCGTGCGCTTCGTCGCAAAGGCGTTGGGTCCGCTGACCGCCCTTGCCGTCACCGGTGTCCTGCACGGCCGGTCGGCGCCGTTCGTGTACGTCACCGGCGAGGACATCGGCATGCGGGTCGGTGCATTGCAGCGGCTGCTGCGGAGGCGCAACCGGGTGGTCGCCGTCGTGCATCAGATCGACACCCCGAAACGGCGCGCCATCTTCCGCCGCCTCGGCCACCGCCCGTTCCGCGCCATCATCGTGGTCGGGACCGAACAGCGGCGGATCTTCGTCGATGAGCTCGGTTTCCCGGGCGACAAGGTCGTGTTCCTCCACACGTGGATCGACGAGCACTTCTGGCGGCCGGACCACTCGGAGCCATCGGATGGGGCGGATGCCTCAGCGGGCGCGCCGATGCCTGCGCCCGGCACGTACGCGCTCGCGGTCGGCATGGAGAGCCGCGACTATCCAACGCTGCAGCACGCGATCGAAGGCACCGAGCTGCGCGTGCACGTCGTCGGCTCGGGCTGGTCCGCGGGCGCGGGCTACGGCGCGGCGTCGGGTATCCGGGCTGCGGACAACCTCACGGTCGGTTCGGGCTACTCGACCCCGTTGCTGCGTGACCTCTATGGCGGGGCGCGTTTCGTGGTGGTCCCGCTGAACGACGTCGCCTACGCCGCCGGTGTCACCGCCGTGCTCGAGGGCATGGCCATGGCGAAGGCAGTCGTCGCCTCTGACAGCCGGGGTGTGCGCGACTACCTCCGCGACGGTCGGCTCGGGCGAGTGGTTCCCTGCGGTGACTCAGACGCGCTGGGTGTCGCGCTGCTCGAACTGTGGCATGCACCCGATGAGGCCTCCCGTTCCGGCGCGGAGAACCGGGCGTGGCTGGAACGGACCGCGACCACCGATGGCTACGTGGCCGAGGTCGCCGCGCTGCTCTTGGGTTCGTAAGGGGACCGGTCAAGCAGACCCCCCTGATCGTCGATACTTTCGCTGTGCCGCGTCGCGTGATGCCGTCACACCCCTTGCCATGGCCAAGATCGCCTACCTCTCGATGATCATCGCCATCATTGTGATACCCGTTCGCATGTCGCGCCGCTCCACCGAGGGCGGACCGAGGCGGGCGGTCTCGCTCTACGTCATCGCCTGCGTCGGGTACTACTTCGGTCTCGCCTACGTGATCCCGAGGCTCGGATGACGGCCACAGCACTATTCGACCCAGCGTTCGCTGACGTGACGCCGATCGGCACCGAACTCACCAGCCCGCCGGTTGTGCCGGGATACGCCGACCACTGGCCAACCCCGCAACGTCGTAACGGCCGTCGCACGGCCGCGCTGCGTTGGGCGCTCATGTCCGGGGTGTTGCTCGTCTCGCTCCTGCTCGCCGTTCTGGTGACTCCGGCGTTGGCGCTCGTCCCCGTGTTCGTCGTACTTGGCGCATGGGCGCTAGTTGCACTGCCGTTCGGGCTGTTGACCCCCTTGGTCGTCGGGATCCTGCTGTCGACGAACGCACCGGGCCTGCACCCGTCGGAGGACAAGTGGCGCTCGCCGCTGTACCCGATCGGCAAGATCCTCTACACGGTCATGCCGATCAAGCTGGCCGTGGCAGACATCCTCATCGGGGTGCTTGTCGTGCGGGCCCTACTGGTCATCGTGCTGAACGACTGGGGTGCAGGTCGGGACCGGCGTCCGCCGCGGCCGTTCGCCCAGGCCGCTCTGGTCGGACTCGGCGCCATCCTGACGTGGACGGTCATCGGGATCGGAACCGGCGGGAGCTTCAAGAACATGCTCTGGCAGGTCCGCCCCCTGATGTGGATGCCCTGCTTCACCATCGCGGCATCTGTCGCCGCCGCGACCCGGCAAGGAATCGCCCGCTTCCGCACCGCAATCCTCGTCGCCGGCGTGGTAAAGGCCATCGAGGGCATCTACTTCTACTTCGGTGTGGCCAAGCCGCGGCACCTCGACGTCGCGTACGTGACGACCCACAGCGACTCGGTGCTCTGGGCCGTGGCCACCGCCATCGTCATCGCCGACTGGGTCGAGGAACGAAACCATCGGACCCGCCGCAACATCGTGCTGCTCATCCCGTTCTACGCGCTCGGCATGGTCCTGAACAACCGCCGGACGGTCTGGGTGTCGGTCTTCGCCTCGATAGCGTTCATTGCCGCGGTGGCGCACCAGCCCGTGAAGCGGCAGCTGGCCCGCATCCTCGGCGTCACCTGGCCGCTGCTGATCCTCTATGTGGCCATCGGCCTCGGGACCCATTCGCCGTCCATCGTGTTCAAACCAGTTTCGATGATCGACAGCGTGCTCTTCCAGACCGACGCTTCCAGCAGCACGCGCGACATCGAAAACTACAACCTCATCGTCACACTCAAAGCCCGGCCCTTCCTCGGCTGGGGCTTCGGTCACGAGTACATCGAAGCATCCAAGGCATACGACATCTCGAAGGGCTTCGCGCAGTACCGGTACATCCCACACAACAGCTTCCTCGGTCTGTGGGCCTTCCTCGGCCCGGTGGGGGCGGGCGGGTACTTCCTGCTCCCGGTCGTGGCCGTCTTCTACGCAGTCGGCACGCGAAGACGCAGCCGTGACCCGTTGCTGCGCTCGGCGGGGGCCTGGGCCGTCTGCGCCGTGATCGCCTATCTCGTGCAGGGCTGGGCGGACATCGGGCTGCAGGACTGGACGGCGATCGTCTGCGTCGGCGTGGGCTTCGGCATCTCGGGCGCGCTGCCGCGCCATGTCCGGCGCGAGGTGGATCGCGAGGTGGATAAAGCAGGCGGGTCGGTCATGGATCCGACACTCGTTCGGGGGCGTTTCCCGTCAGATTCTCCACTCGCAAGCCTGGGCTAGACTTTTCTCTGTCCCGAGGCCATGGAATACGGCCTCGAGAAGCTGCACGGTTACGAGCATCTGGAGCGGAACACATATGTCGATGGACGTCGAAACCAAGGATTGCACCGCCCTATCGGACGCCGAGCTCAGCGAGATGGCCGACATCTGCTCGGTCGGTCCCGCCGGGTTCGAGATCGGTCTCCTGTCCAAGCAGCGTGACCTCTGGGTCCTCATCACCCAGGTTCGCGACACCGGCAAGCTGCAGGGGTTCGGGTTCTGCACGCTGGAGCGCATCGGCGGCACGCCCTCACTGCTGATCGGACTCGCCTCGATCCGTCGCAACGCCAAGCGCGAGACGACCATGAAGACGATGATTGCCGACCAGCTCCGCCGGTCGCTACTGGCCTTCCCGGACGAGGACGTACTCGTCGGTACGCGGATGATCGACCCGGGGGCATTCAGCGCGTTCAAGGGTCTCGACGAGATCGTCCCCCGCCCGGATCACAAGGCGAGTGGCGAGGAGCGGGCCTGGAGCCGCCGGCTGGCCAAGCGCTTCGGCGCCGAGCATCGTGTCGACGACCGGGCGTTCGTGATTCGCGGTGAAGGCTCGGCCGAGGGAATCCTCGACCATGAGTCGATGAAGCCGGACGCCATCAACGAGGCCGTACGTGCGTTCTTCGCCCCGCTCGACCGGACGAACGGCGATGTCGTCGTCACCTTCGGTTGGGCCATGGCCGAAGAGCTGGCGGCACGGGTCGCAGCCGGCAAGTAGCTCCGGTCCTATTCGGGCTGGGCGTCCGCCCTGGGCCACCCAGCAGCGGTAGCTCAGCCCCGGGGAAGTGCGGCCGCAGCCACCTTGTAGCAGTGTCCGTGCACCGGTCGGCTCAGCGCGAGCACGAGCCGCTGCGGCGTGAAGCCGAGCACCTGGTCGAGTGCCTGTCCCCGCAGGGGGTTATGCGGTATCCAGTCGAGACGGGACAACAGCGTCGGATCCTCGAATCGCACGCTCTGCGGGAGGCCGTTCCAGAGAAACTGGCATCGCACTCCGGAGGCGTCGACGGTGACGGTGAACCCGGTGCCGATGTCGAGCAGCGCTAGGGAGGGCCGGTCGCCGTCGAGCTGCCACGACGGGATCGAGGAGCCGTGGAATCCCAGCAGCGGTCGCCCGGCCGGATGCGCAAGGGGACGCAAGAGGCGGTCGAGCCGCCAGCCGCTCAGACGACCAATGGCCGTGAGCGGCGACTCGACATCGACGGACTCGGGGTGCTCCGGACGTTCCACGCGCTCGACACCGACGACCCCCTCGGCCACGTCAAACGGTAGGAGGCGCCGCCCGCCGGCTCCGGACTGGTGGGCTCGGACGAAGGCGCCCGACGCGAGGTCGACTCCGAGGCACGCCCGCTTCCCGGCGGCCAGCACCACGATGCGGAGGTTGGTACCCGGTTCGACACTTCGCTGGCGGAGAACTCCATCTCGCATGGGCGCAATGCTGTCCGCAACCAGCGCAAAAGTGGTGGATGCTACGCGCGCTGTCGATTCGCATTTGGAGGCACCGCAAGGTGCACGGTCGGAGGCGCCGGCTCCACCTCGTCGCCACGGAGCCGGGCCACGGCGCGTCGGGCCACCTCGACGAGTGTCTGGAAGATGATCATGAGATCGAGGCGCACCGACCAGTTCTCGACGTAGAACACGTCACAGCGCTCGTAGTCGGCGAAGGAGGGGTCGTCGCGGGACTCGACCTGCCAGAGGCCGGTGATGCCGGGCTTGACCCGATGGCGGACAAGGAGGCGGTCGTTGAACTTCGCCACCTCGTGCTCGAGCGCCGGGCGCGGCCCGACGAGGCTCATCTCGCCGCGGAGCACGTTCCACAGTTGCGGCAGCTCGTTGAGGCTGGTGGCATCCATGAACCGGCCGATCCGGGTGAATCGCGGGTCGTTCTCGATCTTGAACAGCGGCCCGCTGCGTTCGTTGAGGGCCAGAAGATCGGTGAGTCGGGCCTCCGCGTCGACAACCATGGTGCGCAGCTTGAGGACGGTGAAGGGCTTGCCGTCGCGGCCGATTCTGGTCTGGCGGAAGATGGCAGGCCCGCCGTCGCGGCGCACCACCAGCGCCAGGACCCCGACGAGCGGGGCGCTGATGACCAGGGCAATGGCACCGAGGCCGAGGTCGAGAACTCGTTTGACCTTCGACTGCCAGCCGGTGAGCTGTGCCTGCTCGAGGTAGAAGGCGGCCTCGCGGCCGATCGGGTTGGCCCGGAGCCGACTCGAATCGAAGCCGAGCAACCCGCCCGAGACCTGCACGTGGATGTCGGCGTCGAGAAGGGTGCGTACGACGTGGTTCAGCTCGCGGAACGACAGTGATGAGGCACCGACGATCACGCCGCTGGCACCGTGTCGGCGCACGATCGCGACGGTGTCGTTCGACGGGCCGAGGTAGGGAACAGAGAAGTTCCGCTCCTTCGCCTCCTGGGCGCGTCCGACGATACCGAGCACCGTGTAGCCAAGCTCAGGTTCGTCGACGAGCAACCGTTCGAGCTCGTAGGCCTCATCACCGGTCCCGACGATGATCACGGGCCGGGTGAAGCGTCCGACCCGTCGGGCCCGCCGCAGGGCGGCCCGATACAGCGAGCGGCCGCCGATCACGAACAGGAAGGCCAGGAACTGGCCGAGCACGACCATGCGGATGCGCAGCGAATATGCGCCGTACTTCTCCGCCACCAGCCAGGCCGCGACTCCGGCAGCCATACAGGCGCGGAGCAGACCCGCGGTCTCCACCGCCCGCACGGAGCATTGCCGGGAGCGGTACAGCTTGTTCGAGGCGATGACGACCACGGTGACGCCGACCATCACCGGCAGGAATCCGAAGCGCGAACGTGACCAGAACGGCGTGGAGTGGTACGGCACGCCACTGACGCAGATCAGCGTCCAGGCCAGCGCACACGCAATGATGTCACTGACGATGAGAGCCCATCGCAGCCAGCGAGAGCCCTTCGGGGCCTCGGACGGCGCGTTCAGCAACGGAGGCTCCAACGCCGCCGCGCGGTTGCCAGTAGATTCTGGCGCGGCGTAGGAGGCGATCGGCGGGGAGCGGGGCGGATCCATCATGTCGGTCTCCGCCATCCGAATCCTCCTCCTGTGCTGATCTGTGGTCCTCGACGCCGGGACCAACCTTGCACAGTATGACCGTCACTGAACGTGGTTTCCAAGGGCGAAGCGGCATTCTTTTGTGAATTCGGTATGAGCCGGTCGTCCTTGCGCACCCCTAGCTCTTCGGCCCGCCTTCCCCAGCGCTTGACGGCCGCCCGCGGAACAGGGCGCCATGGCAAAGTGTTCAAGGCGTTCAACTTCCGCGCCGATGCGCAATACGATCGCTTCCGACGAACTGTGCAGGCAAAAGGCTGGCACGGCTACACGCGAACCCCGCAAAGACCAGCCAATGCCACCTTCATCCCCGCTCGCTTCGCTTCTCGAGAAGCGGACCATCGTCGCGGCGCGTGCCCAATGGACCCGGGATGCAGCGCTCCCGCGGGCCGTGCGGGCGCACAAAGCGCGACGGGCGCTGGTCGGCATGGCGCGGGCTCGAATCGTGCTGCGGTCACTGGACGCGGTCGGCGGAGGGTCCCGCGTCGACGGGCGGGCTGTCATCCAGAACCTCGGTCGTATCGAACTGGGCGCGGGCAGCGTGCTGCGCGGCATCCCGACGGCCGTCGAGTTGGCCACCGGCCCGAACGGCGTTCTGCGCATAGGGCGACACGCGATCATCAACAGCGGCGCCAGCATCTGCGCCCACGGGTCGATCACCGTTGGCGACCGAGCCCTCATCGGACCCGGCGTGATGATCAACGACACGTCGTTCCACGACCTGTACGAGCGCCACGTCATGCCTGATCCTCTGGCCGTCGTTATCGAGGACGACGTCTGGATCGGCGCGAAGGCATCGGTGCTTCCCGGCGTACACATCGGGCGGGGGGCCGTCATCTGCGCCCATGCCCTCGTGCAACGCGATGTCGAGGCCTTCACTGTCGTGAGCGGCGTCCCGGCCGTCGTCGTGGCCACGCTCAATCCCCGGAAGTTCCTCGTGGAAGAGGCGCATCGGTGACGTCGGCACTGGTCGAGCAGACCGGAGCCGATGCGCGCACACCGGCATCGGTCACCGCCATCTCGGTGGTCATCGCCACCTACAACCGCATCGACAGCCTGCTCTGGCTGCTCGACGACCTGCGGGTGCAGACGGGCGTCCGAGGCGGCTTCGAAGTCATCGTCGTGGACGACGGCAGCGCGGTCGCAGTCGAGTCCGAGGTGATGGCCCGGCCTGCGGGCTTCCGGGTCGCGGTCCTGCGGCAGGCGAACGGCGGACCGAGCGTCGCCCGCGACCGCGGAATCCGGGCGTCGTGCGGCGACGTGATCGTGATCGTCGACGACGACATGGTCATCCCGCCCGATTTCCTGGCCGCACACCAGCAGGCCCACGACGCCGGGGCAGCCGTGGTTCTCGGACTGATCCGTGCGCCGCGATTCGACAAGCGCCTCCCGCTCTTCGAACGGTTCCATCAGGACTCGCTGGACCGGTTCGTCGCCGCCTACCGCTCGGGTGCGGTGGCGGTGGAAGGCACCCGGCTGTGCACGGGAAACGTCTCGTTCCTGCGTTCTGCCTACCTGGCGGTGGGCGGCTTCGACCTCACGCTCATGCGGTGTGAGGACCGCGACCTCGGCATCCGCTTCGAGGAGGCCGGCTACCCGTTCGCCTTCTCCGAGGACGGGTGGTCCGACCACCGCAGCGACCACGATTCCGTTCCCATCTGGCGCCGTAGGAGCGCGTTGTACGGCGAGTTGGACCTGAGGATCAGCGAGAAGCATCCGAGCCGCCGCCAGGTCAGCCCGTGGGCGTTTCTGGCCCACCTGCCGAAGGTCGCCGTCCCGATTGTGGTGACCGCCGCGGTCGTACCGCCGCTCGGCCGGACCATCGCCGCTTTCGGGTACCGGTTGGGCCTCTGGGCCGACCGCCGCGGGAACGGGGCGGCGGCCATCATGGGCGCGTCGCTTTGCTACGGATGCGACTACTTCAGCGGTGTCGGGGCGGCCCTTCGCCGCGACGGCGGGAGCCGGAGCGTCGTTTCGTCACTGCGCCGCTTCTTCGCGAACGCACCCACCGCGTGACCGGCCGCAGCCGTTCGGGGGCATTGACCCGGTTCCTCACTTCCGTGCGGGCAGACCACGAGTTCATGCGGGCCACCCGGGAGCGCTACCCGACGCAGGGCTCGTCGATGCGCAGCGCCGGCCTCGTCAGCGACGCCGTGCAGAAGATCGGCTTCCAGATGCTGATCGTGGTGCGCGCCATGCGCCTGGCCCGGGAACTGCGCATACCGTTCGGCGGCCCGATCGTGAGCCGGCTCATACGCCACGCCTACGGGGCCGAGATCCACTGGGACGCGACCATCGCCGACGGCGTCGGGATCGTGCACGGCGTCGGGATCGTCATCAGCCACGCTGCTGTCGTCGGCCCCGGCTGCGTACTCAGCCAGAACATCACCCTGGGGGAGTCGATCGACCCATTCACACGCATGGTCGGCGCGCCGACATTGGGATCGGACGTGCATGTGGGCGCGGGAGCGGTGCTCCTCGGCCCGATCAGCGTCGGAAACGAGACCAAGGTGATGGCCAATGTGGTGTTGGATCGCAGCGTTCCCGAGCGCTCGATCGTGCGCGGAACTGCCGCGACGATCGAGGCCCGTGCGGCGTCGGCCCAGGGCGTGGACCATCCGACACCGAGCGCCGCTGTCGTCGGCGGCAC
>JAYTFI010000237.1:0-1735 GCA_043734485.1 Acidimicrobiales bacterium
CCGAAGATCATGATCGGCGGTGCAGGCGAGCAGAAGACCCTTCGCCTTGTCGCGAAGTACGCCGACGCCTGCAACCTGTTCGGTGCCGCTGGCGCAACTCGCAAGCTCGACATCCTCCGCGCGCACTGCGAGCGCGAGGGCCGCGACTACGACGAGATCGAGAAGACCACCGTGCTCGGCGTCGATTTCTCGCAGGCGCCCGGCGCCATTCTCGATCAATTCCGGGAGTTGCATGATCTGGGCTTCACCGTCGCCTATGTCGGCGCCCGCGGACTCGATCCATTCCCGGCAATTGATGTGCTCGGATCCAAGATCATCCCGGAGATCTCAACCTGGTGACCGCAACCGATACGGCGTCATCAAGGCACCGGGCGCAACGCGGCGAGGACGCGGCGCCCGCTACCGTGGCTCATGGGCCGACGACTCGTCCTCATCCTGCACCGCGATGATCCACCGGACGACCGCGTGGCCACCTTTGCGGCGGCGCACGGATTCGAGGCCGATTACCGGCGCCCCTACGACGGTGAGGGGCTCGGACCGCTCGACGAGAGCGTCGCCGGCACCGTGCTCTATGGCGGCGGATTCGAGGTCTACAAGACCGAGACCTACCCGTTCCTGATCGACGAACACCGCTGGGTCGAGCAGTGCATGACACGCGCCGTACCCGTCCTCGGGATCTGCCAGGGAGCGCAGTCGATCGCCCATGTACTGGGCGCCCATGTGGGTCCGCCGGACCATGGCGCCACCGAGTTCGGCTGCTATCAGATCCTCCCGACGCCCGAATGCAGCGAGTTCCTCTCCGCGCCGATGCACGTCACACAGTCGCACTTCCACGGCTTCGCCATCCCCACCGGTGCCGTCCGGCTCGCCGGCAACGACGCGTTTCCGAACCAGGCCTTCCAATACGGTAAGTACACCTACGGTCTGCAGTTCCACCCGGAGATGACCGTCGAAGGATTCGCGCGCATCCAGGACGCTCCATGGGCCCGCTACGGCTGGCCCGGCGCGCAGACCCGTGAGGAACAGGACCGTCTCCTGGCTCGGTACGACGACACGCAGGCACGCTGGTTTGAACGGTTCCTCTCGGGCCTTTTCGCCTGAGCTGAGACCTGCGCGCGCCGCGGACGCGGACACCGCCGACCGACTACGCCGACACCTACACCGGGATCGGCTCGTCGACGGCGGCCTGGATGCGCCGCAACTGGTCTATCGAGAGATGGCAGCGCAGGAAGTGGTCCGGCTCGGCTTCGACGAGGTCGGGCTCGACCGTGTCGCACAGTTCCTCGACGCCGCTGCCGGCCCGACGCGGGCAACGCGTGTGCAGCACGCAGCCGCTCGGCGGGTTCGCCACGCTGGGCACCTCGCCCTCCAGACGGACCCGGTGCGTCGCCTCCCCGTCGATGCTCGGCAGCGAGCTGACAAGCGCCTCGGTGTAGGGATGATGGGGCGACGCGAACACGACACTGGCCGGGCCCAGTTCCATGATCCGCCCGAGATAGAGCACGGCGATGCGGTCGGACAGGTAGCGGACCACGCCGAGGTCGTGGGAGATGAACAGGTAGGCGACGTTCTCGTTGCGTTGCAGGTCGACGAGCAGGTTGAGGATCGCGGCCTGGACGGACACGTCGAGCGCGGAAGTCGGTTCATCGCACACCACGAGCCGGGGGTTGCCCGCGAAGGCCCGGGCGATCGCGACGCGCTGCTTGAGGCCACCGGACAGCATCGCCGGCTTGGC
>JAYTFI010000238.1:0-12603 GCA_043734485.1 Acidimicrobiales bacterium
ACGATCTTCTCCTGGACGGAGCGATCGATGAGCTGCTTGACAGGACCGCCGGCCATCAGTTCCCCCTCCCCAGGATCGAGTCGATGAGCGCTCGGGGGATCTCGATTCTTGCAATGAACTGCGACGGTCCGATGAGCGTGACGCCGGCAGTGTCGCCTTCGTCGTCGGCGATCTCGACGACCGAGCTGCCGCCCGGCTGGCGCACCTCGACGCGGGGCCCGACCAGGCCCCAGCGGTAGGCCACGAGAGCGGCCGCCGTCGCGCCCGTGCCACACGCCTGGGTGATGCCGACACCGCGCTCCCATACGACCATGTCGATCGCCCCGGGCCCCGCTGGGGCGATCACTTCGACGTTGATGCCCCCGGAGCTGGCCATGTACGGGCCTTCGACTTCCGGTCCGAGAACGGTGAGGTCAACCGCGCCAGGGTCGCCCTCGATCACGATGTGCGGGTTGCCGACATCGACCGTGCGCACGCGGCCCGCACCGCCAATGGTGCCGAGCGGGATGGAATCGAGCTTTGCCACTCCCATGTCGACCCGGATGGCGGCCAGACCCGAAGCGTCGCTCGGCTCGACCTCGACCACACGCAGACCGGCATCGGTGGCCACACGCAGGATCCCGGCCGGAGCCAGCCCGCCATCGACGACGGCCTGGGCGAAGCAGCGGATGCCGTTGCCACTCATCTCGGCGACGCCACCGCCGGCGTTGTGGAGGCGCATCGCGATAGCGGCCGAACCATCGGCCGACGCCGGCAAGGCGAGGAGGAGGCCGTCCGCCCCGATGCCGCGGTGGCGATCGCACAAGTGGCGGGCGAGCGCGTCACCCTCGGCGAGAGTGAGCCGGAGAGCGGTGCCGGGGTCGGTGTCGGGCAGGACGAGGAAGTCATTGCCCAGACCGTGGTGCTTGGTGAGGGTGAGCCAGGTCGTCATGGTTCACCAAGTCTTACCCCGTTCCCGAGACAATGAACACCCATTTCCGCCACGACCACCGGCACCGACATCGACGGCCTCTTCGCTGAGCGACCGATCCGACGATCTACGCAAGTCCCGCCATGATCTCGGCCGCCAGCCCATCAGGTCCCCGCGTCTCGCCATCGACCCAGCAGATGCGGGCATCGCGGCGGAACCACCGCTCCTGCCGGACGGCGAACTGACGCGTCCGCAGCATCGCCTGGCCAACCGCATCGTCGAGCGAACCGGCGCCCCGAAGGTGGGCCCACAGCTCGCGGTAGCCGAGTGCCTGCCCCGCAGTGCGGCTGAGGCGATCGCCATAACGGTCGAGCAGCGCCTGTGCCTCGTCGAGGAACCCGGCAGCCATCTGCCGGGTGAAGCGGGCCTCGATGCGCTCCGGCAGGGTGGCGCGGGGCCGGGCGATGCCGATCATCCGGTATCGGCCAGGGCTCCGGGCCGCGGCCAGCCCCGGACCGAACGACGAGAACGGGCGGCCGGCGCCCATGGTCACCTCCAGTGCCCGCACGATGCGACGATCGTTGGTGGGTTCCATCCGGCTGGCCGCAAGCGGATCGAGCGATTGCAAGCGCGCATAGAGAAGAGGAAGCGAGGTGCGCGCCTCTACCTCCAGGCCGGCCCTTACGACGGGGTACCGGCCGGGAATGGTGAGCTCGTCGATGACCGCATCGACGTACAGGCCGGTGCCGCCGACGAGCACGGGCACGGCGCACCGGGCTTCGATCCTGGCGATGGCCGCCAGTGCAAGGCGCTGGAACTCGCCGACGGCGAACTCCTCGTCGGGAAGGACAACGTCGATCAGGTGATGCGGCGTGCGTGCCTGATCCGCGGCGGACGGCTTGGCCGTGCCGATGTCCATGCCCCGGTAGACGGCCATCGAGTCCATCGACACGATCTCCGCGGCCAGCCCCGCCGCCCGGAGAGCTTCGACGACGGCCATCCCGACAGCGCTCTTCCCGGATGCGGTCGATCCGACTATGGCGATCCGACTCTCGATGCGACTCTCGATGCGACTCTCGATGCGACTCGCGATGGGTAGAGACACGTGGCGCATCCTCGCATCGCCGAATGACGCGTGACGCACGCTAGACAGAAGGGGATGGCCGAAGCTCCGCTCCATATCGTTCTCGTGGCACCGGAGATCGCCGGCAACACCGGCAACATCATCCGGCTGTGCGCGAACGTCGGCGCCACCCTGCACCTCGTGGAACCGCTCGGGTTCGACTTCGACGATCGCAAACTTCGCCGGGCCGGCCTCGACTACCACGACCTCGCGAACGTACGCGTGCATAGTGATTGGTCATCCTGCCGGGAGTATCTTCCGGACGGCCGCACCTTCGCGTTCACCAGTCGCGCAACGATCCGGTACTGCGACACGCCCTTCCGCGTCGGCGACGCGCTCGTATTCGGCGCCGAAGGATCGGGACTGTCCGCCGACGTCCTGGCCAACTTCGCGACCGGGGATCTGCGCACGATCCCCATGCGGCCGGGCAACCGCAGCATCAACCTCGCCAACGCCGTCGCTCTCGTGGCCTACGACGCGTGGCGCCAGTTCGGCTTCGACGGCGCCGGCAGCAGCGCCATTGTCACAACAGGTGACGACGCGTCGGGCGACCCGACCTTTGCGTGAGAAATTGCCGCGGTGGACGGCACGGGTCGTTCGCGCGCGCGAAGTGCGGTGGCTGTGCGCGCGAATTCGGCTCCGAGCAAGGGTCCACTGTCAACTGACCGCTACTTCGCGCGTCGCGGACCCCGACTTCGCGCGCATGACCAGTCAGCGAATGACAGGACGAACGCGCCGAGGCGTCATTGCGTTGCTGATGGGAGTCAGCACGCTCGCCTGCAGCGGCAGCAACGAGGCGCATGCCGTCGCCGCGAATGCCACCAAAGCGCGCACGGCGGCCACGAGCAAGCGCCAACCGAGGGCGCTGGACACCATATCCATAAGCGCGCAGAAGGGTTTGACACCCGAACTGATCGCTCGCGCGCTGACGATCGTGAAGAAGGCCAAGGCGCAGAGCACCGTCATCGACCAAGGCACGATCGGGCTCGTGAGCCTCCGCCGCGGCGATCAGGTGGTCCAAGCCGCTCCGGTCGCTTGGACGTTCCCGATCTCCACCACGGTCATGGACCCCACCGCAGCAGGTCGCCTCAAGACGAATACCGTCGAAGCGACCCTCGCAAAGGGACAGGCCGTCCTCGGGAAGGCGTCGGCGAAGCTGCGCAGTGCAAAGGTCGGTGATGTTCTGCAGCTTGTCCACTGGCCCGGCCCTCCGCTTGTAGAGGACGTCACCGTGGGTGCGATCGTGGCCGACGACGAAGCCGCCGGCGCGGAGCTGCTGATCGCACCCGCGACCGCCGCACTGCTCGAGCTCCACCGCACATCACGCATCGTCGTGTGGGACATCCCTCGAACGACCCGCGACGCACTTGCCGCATCGATCGAGCCACTAGTGGGCAAGGTCTTCGTGCGACGCTCGTGGGACAAGCCCGGCGTCGATGGCCCGCTCTCCCAGCCGCATCTCAAGGAGCTGATCGGAGAGTTCACCGTACGGCGCACGGCAACGACGATCAGCATCGACCCGGGGTGGGTGATGAAGAACGTCATCAGCACAGACTTCCCGATCATCGGTCGCGTCCGCTGCAACAGGGTCATCACGGGCGCGCTCCGCGACTCGCTGCAGGAGATCGAGCTGGCGGGTCTGGCGCCACTGATCAACATCCTCGACACGGCTCGGTATGGCGGCTGCTTCAACGGCCGGGAGATCCGCACGACCGGCGGCGTTTCGGGTAAGAACCTCTCGCGGCACTCGTGGGGCGCCGCCATCGACATCAACCCGTCGGCCAACCGCTTCGGCCGCCCGCCGGTCATGGACGCCCGCATCGTGGACGTGTTCCGACGGCACGGCTTTGCCTGGGGCGGCACCTGGGCCACGCCGGACGGCATGCACTTCGAATACATCGGCACGCCCCGGGTCACCGGTCCGCCCCTGCCGGTAGCTCCGCCGACGACCACGACGACGAGCACGAGCACCACGACGACGAGCACGAGCACGAGCACCACGACTTCAACCACCACGACGAGCACCCCACCGACGACGAGAACCACGACCACCCATCCCGGCCCGACGCGCCCGACGACGATCGAGACGACTGCGACGTCGACCACAACGTCGACCACAGCCGTCGCGTCGTCCACCACGGTGGTGCCCCCGGCAGCCACAGCGCCGACGACCACCACCACGGCCGATCCCACCCTCCCCACCTCGACCGCTGCGGCCCTCGCGCCGGCCTGAGTCCGGCGCGAACCCGAAACGTCGTGGTGGTCAGGGCGTGACGGTGCTCGTGTCCCGACCCGAGCGCAGCAGCGTGCCGGGCCGGGCCTCGGTGAAGTTCAGTCCTTCGACGACCTGGGTGCCATTGACGAACACGTGCTCGATGCCCTCTGCCTCGCCGTAGAGGCGCCCGGCGCCACCTGGAAGGTCGAAGCGCGTCTGAAGCGGCCCCGGTCCGATGGTCGTCGGATCGAGCACGACGATGTCGGCGTGGAAGCCTGCCTTGAGGCGGCCACGGCCTTTCACGCCGTAAAGGTCGGCCGGGGCCGACGTGATCATGGCGATCGCCTCCTCCATCGGCAGCAGCTGGCGCTCGCGCACGGCCCGGCCCAGCATCGTGGTGGCATACGAGTAGGAGTCGATCATGTCGAGATGGGCTCCGGCGTCCGAGGCACCGACAATGGCCCGCCCGTCACGCCACACCTCGACACGGCGCTTCCACGAGGCGTCGTCCTGGCCACGGTCGGGCGAGAACATCCCGGTGCGCAGCTCGTCGGCCACGACGATCTCGCACAGGAGCTCCCAAACATCGCGGCCTTCTTCACGGGCGACTTCGCCCAGGATTCGGCCCTGGTAGCTGGCCGTCGTCGGCGAGAACGTCTCCAGGCGATAGCCGGCCCAGTTGGCGATAGAGCGGATGCCTCCCTCCGCCGACTGTGCCCACTCGTTCAGCTGTTTCGCCTTCTCCGGGTTGGCCAACGTGGCGATGCGCTCGGCGATAGGGAGCGTGACGAACTTCGGCCAGTTCGGGAGCAGGTCGAGCACGAAGCCCGAAAGGAACGTGAGGCGTGTCCGCAGTGAATCTGGCAGCGTGAGTGCCAGAACCCGGCCACCGTGGTCGGCCGCATAGTCGGACGCCGACAGCAGTTGCTCCTGCACGTCGATGTTGGCCCCGTAGACCTGCAGCACGTTCCAGTTCAGGGGCCGCTGCGCAAGGCGCGACATCGACGCCATGACGTCCTTCATCTCGTCGGTGAACACGCCGACGCCCGGGATGAACTCGAGCTGCGTACCCGGGAACTCGCTCACGACGCTGCACAGCGTGAGGAGCTCCTCCCTCGTCGCCCACCGCGACGGCACTGGTTCACCGGTGTGGTCGTTATGCGTCGTGGACCACGTGGACGAGAAGCCCATGCCGCCCGACGCCAGACCCTCGCGAAGCAATGCACACATAGCTTCGAGCTCGGCCGGGGTGGCGGCCCGCTCGGTCGCCGCGTCGTGCATCACGACGCGGCGAATGGCCGAATGGCCGACGAGGAAGCCGGCGTTCGGCATGAGCGTGCCATCGAGTCGGTCGAGGTACTCGCCCGTGGTGCGCCAGTCCCAGGGCACGCCCTGCTGGAGCGACTCGAGAGGCATCCCCTCGACCCGGGCCAGCATGCGCATGAGGTAGTCGCCGTCCTCCGGGCGCAACGGGGCGATCGTGAAGCCGCAGTTCCCGCCGAAGATCGTGGTGACGCCATGCAGCGGCGACGGGCTGAGCGTGGTGTCCCAGAATGCCTGCGCGTCGTAGTGCGTGTGGATGTCGATGAAGCCGGGTGCGACGACAAGACCGTCGGCGTTGATCGTCTTCGTGGCCGACTCGCTGATGTTGCCGATCTCGACGATCTTCCCGTCGCGCACGCCTACATCAGCGACGACGCCGGGGCGTCCGGTCCCATCGATGACTGTGCCGCCCTTGATGACTGTGTCGAGCATGACCGTCTCCTCGCGTCTGTAAGTTGCACTTGTGAATCGGATGGTACGCCCATCGGCTTCCGGTGAGCCATCCCGCCGACGGCATCTCAAGCCCAGTCTCCAGGAGGTCGAAGAGTCGCCGTGCGCCGAACACCTCACCCGCGTATGCCGTCGGTCGCATCGGCAGCGGGAAAGTGGGCGGTCCCCCGCAGCCGCAGGCTCGCCGGAATCCTGCTCCCACTGGTCGCGTGCACCGCGCTCGTCGGCTGCGCCCAGGCACAGAGCGCCGCCAACCGAGCGGAGAAGGAAGCGTTCTGCCTCAAGTGGCGGGCCGTCAAGGAGGTCACGGCGCGAGCTGATTCGCCGGCCGCGTTGTGGGCGTTGGACAAGGCGCGGTCCGGGCTGCGGGGCGCCGTCCCCGAGCAGCAGCGCGCGCAGCTCGACCGTGTGCTCGAGGCGGCGAGGGCCTATGCGAATCAGGCGCAGGACTCGGTCGGAACGCTCGACGACCAGGCCATCGCCGCCGCCCGCGAGCAGGCCGGCAAGGGATACGCCAAGGCCATCGTCGGGCTCAACTCGTACTGTTCCGGGAGCCTCACCGGCTGACCTCTGAGCGGGCGGCGACTACTTCGCCACGAACGTGTCCGCGTGCGCCGTCCGCAGCGCCGCCTTCTGGACCTTCCCCATCGCATTTCGGGGCAAGTCGTCCACGATGAAGACGACCCTCGGCTGCTTGAAGCGTGCGAGCCGACCATCGAGCGCCGAGAGGATCGTGTCGCCATCGACCTGAGCGCCCGGCCCGACGACCACGAAGGCCGCTACCCCTTCGCCCATGTCCGGGTGCGGAAGCCCGACGACCGCGGACTCCACCACACCCGGCACCTCGTCGATGAGCAACTCGATCTCCTTCGGGTACACGTTGTAACCGCCGGCGATGATCAGGTCCGACTCCCGGCCCACGAGCGAGAGCCGACCCGAAGCATCGATCGTGCCAACGTCCCCGGTGATGAAGAACCCATCCGGACGAAACGCCGCCGCCGTCTTTTCCGGCATCCCCCAATAACCCTTGAACACATTCGGGCCACGGACTTCGACCACCCCCGTCTCGCCCGTGGCCACGACGCGGCCGTATTCGTCCGCGACCCGCACCGAAACCTCCGGGAGCGCAAACCCGACCGTCCCAGCGATCCGATCACCGATGAGCGGATTCGACGTGATCATCCCCGTCTCGGTCATCCCGTAGCGCTCGAGGATCGTGTGCCCGGTCATGGCCTGGAACGCCCGGAACCCCGGCTCGGTGAGCGGTGCCGAACCGGCGATGAACAAACGAACCGATGCACAGTCTTCAGGACCGAACGCAGGGTCGGTCACTAAGCGCGCATAGAATGTCGGAACGCCCATCATGACCGTGCACTGCCGGAGCTGCTCGCGCACGACCGTGACGTCGAATCGGGGCAGGAAACGGACCTCGGCCGCGCTCAGCATCGCGCAGTGCAACGCGACGAACAGCCCGTGCACGTGGAAGACCGGCAGCGCATGCAGCAACACGTCATCGGCTGTGAAACCCCACAGCCCGTGCAGGGCAATCGCGTTCGTGGTGAGGTTGGCACACGTGAGCATGGCGCCCTTCGAGCGGCCGGTCGTGCCCGACGTGTAGAGCATGGCGATCATGTCGTCGGGCGCTCGGTCGGCGATGCCCTCGAATCGTTCCGCATCCAGCCGGAGTAGTGACGCCAGCGTCGCCGCGTGCGGGCCGGCCGGCGCATCCTGACCTTCTCGGCCGACGAACACCACCGGAGTGGCATCGTCGGTGAAGTACGTGACCTCGGGAAGCGTGTACGCCTCGTTCAGCGGGAGGTACACGGCTCCGAGCCGGAGGCAGCCGAGGTACAGCGCCACCGCATCGACCGACTTCTCGAGCTGCGTCGCCACACGATCGCCCGGTTCGACCCCGATCGCTCGCAGTGCACCTGCGAACTGCGCGCTGCGCGAATCCATGTCGCCGTACGTCGTGGTGGTGCCATCCGGCTCGACCAAGAAGGGCCTGTCAAGCCCGTCGGCGAACCGAGACCGGAGCAGCGCATAGGGATTGGCGTTCGTCACGCGCCGATCCTTGCACCGGACTCACGACGGGTCATCTCGTTCAGTCGGCGGCAAGCAGTTGGTAGAGCCGCTTGCGCCCTTCGGCGTCGGTCCGGCCAGCCTCGGTCAGCTCGTACACCCGCTTGCCGTCGCGGTCGACGGCGGTCGCGAGCCCTTCGTCCTCCAGCCGCTGGAGGGTCGGGTACACGGAACCCGGGCTCGGCTTCCATGCCCCTTCCGTCTTCTCCTCGATCCGCTGGATCGGCTCGTAGCCGTGTCCCGGCGCCTCGGCCAGGATCGTGAGGAGGGCGTTGCGTGAATCCACGCATGGTGCATCTCCAATTGTTCCGACGTGATCGCCCTCTGGCCGCCCGTTCACGATCGAATAGCGATATATCGGGATACTTCTGCTCCTCGCGGCACGCCAGGCATCGGCCGGCTGTTCAACAACGGGATGGGCGATCAGGCCATGCGGCTCAGCGTGCTGCCCCGCCGTCTCACCCCCTGCCGGACAGTCGGCCCGCCCCCTGCCGGACAGTCGGCCCGCTGACGGCCGACGGACGACCCCCAGACGGGCGGCGGCCCCGGGTCATGACGTGGCAGCATGGAAGCGCTCTCAGCTGGCTTACCCACTCCCGGAGTTCCCATGCCCGCACGCCCATCCGCGCAGGTCGACGCCTGGCTGGCCGCCCTCACCGTTGAAGAGAAGTGCAAGCTGCTCGGCGGGGCCAGTGGCTGGCGTACCTTCGCGATAGAACGCGTCGGGGTACCCGCGCTCAAAATGTCCGACGGACCCAACGGGGTACGCGGCGAAGGTGCCGGGTCCCGTTCGACGCCGGGGGTCGCGCTGCCCGTGGGCATCGCCCAGGCCGCGTCCTGGGACCCCGCGCTGCTTCAGCGCATCGGCGATCTCCTCGGGCGCGAGGCCGAGCGCAAGCGGGCCCACGTCGTGCTCGGGCCCACAGTCAACCTCCAGCGCACCCCGATCGGCGGCCGTACGTTCGAGTGCTTCTCCGAGGACCCTGAGCTGTCGGCGCAGCTTGCCGTCGGCATCGTGAAGGGCATCCAGTCGCACGAGGTCGGCGTGACTGTGAAGCACTTCGTCGGCAACGACTCCGAGCGCGAGCGCATGACCGTCGACGTGAAGATCGACGAGCGGACGCTGCGCGAGCTGTACCTGCGTCCGTTCGAAGCCGCCGTCGTCGATGCCGGGGCCAGCGGTATTATGAGCGCATACAATCAGCTCAACGGCGAGTTCTGCGCCGGCAACCGGACGCTTCTCACCGACATCCTGCGCGAGGAATGGGGCTTCGACGGCTTCGTCGTGTCCGACTGGTACGGCGCCCACGACACCATGGCCTCTGCCCATGGCGGTATGACGCTCGAGATGCCCGGACCGTCACGGGTGTACGGCAAGGCGCTCTTCAAGGCGTTCAGCGAAGGGCTGGTAGAGGAGACGCGCATCGACGAGCTCGTCTTTGACCTACTGGTGCTCATCGAGCGCACCCATGCGGTCGAGCGGAGCGCCGATGGCGAAGAGCTCACCGTCGATGACCCCGCCGAGCGCGCGCTGTGTCGTGAGGCCGCAGTCGCGGCCATGGTGCTGTTGCGAAACGACGGTCTGCTGCCGCTCGACCCCGATGCGCTGAAGACCGTCGCGCTCATCGGTCCGAACGCCCTCGAGACGCGCACCATGGGTGGCGGAAGTTCCAGCCTCCGGCCGATCTCGCAGCGCACCATCCTCGAGGCCCTGACCGACCGCCTCGAAGCCACACTCGTCTACGCGAAGGGTGTCAGCATCGACAAGGCCACGGCACTGCCGCTACGCGACCAGCTCGTCGGCACCGATGGCGCACCAGGCCTCGTCATCCAGTACGCGAACGGCCGCGACGCCGATGCACCGGCGCTGTTCGAGGACCGCTCGTCGAACGGGCTGGTCACCCTGTTCGGCACCGTTCCGCCAGGAGTCACGCCGCGCTCGTTCCAGATCCGCCTCGTCGGATCGTACCTGCCGATGGTGGACGGACCACACAAGGTCGGCGCCATCACGACGGGCGGGCTCACGCTCGACATCGGCGACCGGCGCCTCATCGACGACCCTGAGCGGCTCGTCGAACGGGGCGATGCGTTCTTCGGCTACGGCAGCATCGAGCAGCTCGGCGTAGTTCAATTGACAGCCGGTGTGCCAGTTCTCATCCACGCCGTGATGGGCGGCGACGGCGGCTTCATGGCGCTGCGCCTCGGCATCGAACCTCCGGAGCCGGCCGATCTGATGGACCGCGCCGTGGCCGCCGCGGCTGCTGCCGATGTCGCCATCGTCGTCGTCGGCACGAACGACGAGTGGGAAACCGAGGGCAGCGACCGCGACACGATTGCGCTGCCCGGACTCCAGGACGAGCTCGTCCGCCGCGTCGTCGCGGCCAACCCGCGGACCGTCGTCGTCGTGAATGCCGGATCGCCGGTGTCGATGCCATGGGCCGCTGACGTGTCGGCGATCGTCACCACGTTCTTCGCCGGCATGGAGCAGGCCGACGCGCTCGTCGATGTACTCACCGGTGCCGCCGACCCCGGCGGCCGACTGCCCATCACCTACCCGAAGCGCCTCGAAGACTGCCCGGCCTGGCCTTACTATTTCCCCGTCGATGGTGTGCAGTCCTACGGCGAGCGCTGGCGGATGGGCTACCGCGGGTACGAAGCCGCCGGCACGGAGGTGCTGTTCCCGTTCGGCCACGGCCTCTCCTATGGCGACGTCTCCTGGGTGTCGGCTACGGCGTCAGCAACCGAGATCTCGGCGGGTGGCAGCGTCACCGTGCAGGTCGAACTCGTCAACACTGGGGCTCGCGCCGGCACGGCTGTCGTGCAGGGTTACGTGGCCGCGCGCTCGATCGCGAGCGACGGAGTGGGCGGGCTGGAAGCCCAGGACCGCCCGGCCAAAGAGCTGCGGGCGTGGGCCAAGGTATCGCTCGGCGCCGGCGAGTCGGCCACGGCAGAAGTCCGGTTTCCCGCGCTTGCGTTCCGACGTTGGGACAGCGATGCGCACGGGTGGGCCACCGATGCGGGCACCTACGAGCTCGTGCTGTGCGCATCCGCTACGGACGAGCGCTTCCGCCTCCCGTTGCGAATCATTCCCGTTTCGTAGCAGTCGGCAAGAGCGCACCGCTCACGGTGCTCTCATGGTCCAAGCCGTACAACAGTGTCAACCGATCCCCGAACGGGTCTCACTGAAGGACGAGCGATGACTGAAGATGCTGAAACCCCGAACACCGAGCCGACCACTGCTATGCAGACATACGAATCTAACGGACTCGGCGCATCCATATGGCGGGCACCGGACGCAGGCGTCGAGGTCACTCCAGCGACTCGTGTAGGGGACACGTCCGCGGGGTCGGGCCAACCGGCCGATCCGACCGGCCCGGCCGCGTCGCACAGCACGGCCGGGTCGTACAGCGTCCCCGCCCCGGCCACTCGGGTCGACGATGCCAGGCGTAGCCGATTCGGACCGATCCTCGCCGGCGCCCTGGCCGGCGCGCTCGTGGCCACCGGCGTTTCTGCTGCGATGACGACCGCGCTGCGCAAGAACGACAGCTCGTCCTCGTCGATCACGACTGCGGCGTCGGCGACACCGGTATCCCTCACGTCCGGCAACACCGTCAGCGACCTCGTGAAGCGCATCGCTCCTTCCGTCGTCCGCGTGAAGGTCGACATCACCCAGAACGGGCCGTTCGGCACGCAGTCCGGCAAGGGCGAAGGCACAGGGGTGATCCTCACGGCCGACGGCGAGCTGCTCACGAACGCGCACGTCGTCGATTCCGCCACCAACGTCACGGTGACGACTTCGGACGGGAAGAATCACCCGGCCAAGGTGCTCGGTGTCGACACCGATGACGACATCGCCGTCGTGAAGATGACCGATGTCAAGAACCTCACGCCGGCCATACTCGGAACCTCCGCGAAAGCGATCGTGGGTGAGCCGGTTGTTGCCGTTGGCAACGCGCTCGGCCTCGACGGTGCACCGACGGTGACCACCGGAATCGTCTCGGCGCTCAATCGCAGCCTCGACGACCAGACGTCGAGCCTGCACGGGCTCATCCAGACCGACGCCGCCATCAATCACGGCAACTCCGGCGGCCCGCTCCTGAACGCCCGAGGTGAGGTGATCGGCATCAACACGGCGATTGCGGCCGATGCCAACAACATCGGCTTCTCGATCGCCATCGACAACGTGAAGCCGCTGATCGCCAAGCTCGAGAAGGGTCAGCAGGTCACCAGCGACAAGACCTACCTCGGCATCTCCACCCAGACCGTGACCGACGACGTCCGCAGCCAACTCGGCCTCAAGCCGACCGCAGGCGCGGTGATCGGCGAGGTCGCCGCCAATACGCCCGCCGAGCGAGCCGGACTGAAGAAGAACGACGTCGTCACGAAGGCGAACGGCTCGGACATCACGACTGCGCAACAGCTGACCTCGATCGTCCATCACCTCAGCCCCGGTGACCATCTCAGGCTGACCGTCGACCGCGCCGGCAAGACCATGTCCAT
>JAYTFI010000239.1:0-2495 GCA_043734485.1 Acidimicrobiales bacterium
GGAGTCGATGTGTTCTCGCGCAGCTTCAAGTACAAGCGGCCGCGCGGCGTGCTCTCGGCAACGTTCCACGACCCAGGCTGCACGGTGCAGGTCGGCGACGAGCCGAACGTTCGGGCCGCGCATCGACGGCTCGCCGCAGGGATGGACGTCAGCCCGGAAAACGTGTGGCCGTCGCTGAAGTTCGACGTGCGCGCCGCCAATCAGTTGGTGGGCCGGTTCTTGTCGGCCGGCTTCTATTACAAGACGTTCATGAAGCCGCAGCGCTTGTGGCCGGCCTATCAGAAGATCCTCGGCCGCTTCGCTGCCGGCGGCGTCACCGCCGCCGATGCCGAGCACGGGTATTACGACAAGCGCTACATCCACGTCGACGTCTGCGTGGCCGGTGGCGGGCCGGCGGGCATGGCGGCGGCAGTCGCAGCCGCCCGATCCGGCGCGAGCGTGCTGCTCGTCGACGAGGAATACGACCTCGGCGGCCACCTTCGCTACGGCGGCGAAGCCGAGTTGGCGGCGTTGGCCGAACTGCGCGCCGAGGTCGCTGCGCAAAAGTCGATCGAGGTGATGACGAACGCTGCGGTCACCGGCCGGTACGACATGAACTGGATCGCCGTCGTGCAGCGCCAGCCAGGAATCTCCGTACGTGGCCGCTCCATCCACGAACGGCTGTGCAAGGTGCGCGCCGGCGCGTTGGTCGTTGCGGCGGGACTGATCGAGCGCCCCTACGTATTCGAAGGCAACGATCTCCCCGGCGTGATGTTGTCGACAGCAGTGCGGCGGCTCGTCAATCTGCACGCGGCGCGTCCCGGTGACAACGCGGTGGTGTTCACGGCCAATGCCGACGGCGATGCGTGCGCCCAGGACCTGCGCCGGATCGGTGTCGGCGTGACGGTGGTCGATGCCCGAACTGGCGGGAACATCGTGAGCGCCAAAGGTGGTAAGCGGCTCAAGTCAGTCGACCTCGCCGACGGGCGCAGCGTCGACTGCGACCTCCTTGTCACAGCCGTCGGCTGGACAGCCGCGACGCCCCTGCTCAACATGGCAGGCGATCGTCCCGTCTACGATCCGACGCCAGCTCGGTTCTTTCCGACCGATCGGCTGCCCGCGACCGTGGTCGTGGCCGGAGCGTTGGCTGGCGACGGTTCCACGGCTGAGCTGATCGCCCACGGCACAGCGGTGGGAGCGACAGCCGCAGCACGAGCAGGGCATGGCTCGGAGGTGCCCGTGCCAGCACTCGCACGCGTGGCCCACCCCGAGCTGTACCGCTCGACGACGCACGGTTTCGTCGACTACTCCGAAGATGTCTCCTCGAAGGACATGTTCGCCGCCAAGAGGGAGGGCTACGACTCGATCGAGCTGGTCAAGCGCTACACGACGGTCACGATGGGCCCCTCGCAGGGCAAGCTCGAGTCGGTCAACGCCGTGGCGATCATGGCCGAGGCCCACGGAGTGACCGACCTCAACGAGATCGGCACCACGGTCTGGCGTCCGCCGTACGTGCCGATCACCCTCGGGGCCCTCGGTGGTCGCGGATTCGAGAACACTCGCTTCTCGCCGATGCAATCGTGGCACGAGCAGCACAACGCCAAGCCGCTCGTCGCCGGCGACTGGATCCGTCCCGAGCACTACGGCGACGCCGCTGCCGAGGTCGCAAGAGTGCGTGACAAAGTCGGGATCATCGATGTCACGCCGCTCGGCAAGCTCGACCTGCGCGGCCCCGACGTGCCCAAGCTGCTCAACCTGTTGTACGTCAACAAGTGGTCAAAGCTCGCGATCGGGGCAGTGCGGTACGGGGTGATGTGTGCCGAGGACGGCGTGGTGATGGACGATGGCGTCACCGGCCGGCTCGCCGAGGATCGCTACATCATGACCACGACGTCGTCGGGAGCGGCGACGGTCTGGGAGTGGGCGGAGAGCTGGTTGCAGACCGAGCACCCCGACTGGCAGGTGCACGTGACTCCGGTCACCACCGGCTACGCGAGCATGAACGTCGCCGGGCCCAAGAGCCGCGAACTGATCGGCCGGGTGGTGGAGGGCGTCGACCTCTCGAACGATGCGTTCCCATACATGCATGTGCGCACTGCCACTGTGGCCGGCGTCGCCGACTGCTTCATGTGGCGGATTGGTTTCACCGGCGAGCTGAGCTACGAGATCCACGTTCCGGCCGCGTACGGGCTGCACGTGTGGGAGGCACTCTTCGACGCCGGCTCCGATCTCGGAGTCGGGGCGTTCGGTGTCGAGGCGCAGCGGATCATGCGGTTGGAGAAGGGTCACTTCATCGTTGGGCAGGACACGGACGGGCTCACGCTCGGCTTCGGGGCAGACCTCGGTTGGTGCATCAAGCTCGACAAGGACGACTTTGCCGGCAAGCCCGAACTGGTCCTGCAGAGTCAGCGCGAGAACTACCAACGCCTCGTCGGTCTCCAACCGGTGGACCCCACGATCGTGCCGGCGGAAGCCAGCCAGATCGTGGAGGGCGCGAAGAAGATCGTCGGCAGGAT
>JAYTFI010000240.1:0-3107 GCA_043734485.1 Acidimicrobiales bacterium
GGCGAGTTGCGGGTGATGCCGTTCCATCGACATGCCCGCATCATCGGCATTGCGTTCATCAGACTTGATGACGAATCGATGAGGACTTCACCAGCGAACTGCGGTTCAGTCAGACGTCTGGGTTCCCTCCAGCGCTACTCGGCCCGCGCCACGCGCTTCTGCTCGGCCCGGCGCTCCGCTTCGAGCCGCTCCAGCCCGTCGCTCTCGTAGTCGTCATGGTCGACGAACGTCATCATCTCGGCAACGAGCCGGTGGCCGGCCTCGTCTGCGATCAGGTGATGCATCTCCTGGGCCACGCGGCGGTACTCGGGGTGGCCCTGCGGACTCGACCGCAGCTCGATGAGGTGCATCGCCTCGCGGGCGTTCATCTGCATGACGTACCGGATCCGATAGGCCAGCGAGACGGCGTAGCCGGCCTGCTGCGGGAAGCGGTCCACCATGGCGTCGTAAAGGTCGGCCGAGCGCTCCATCGCCCCTTCGAATACCTCTGTGGCCCCAGCGTCGACGATCGCCTCGGGAAGCACGTAGCCGTGAGCGGGTGAGAGTGGCTGCCATTCGATCGTCATCATGCGATGGCGTTGGAGGTCGCGAAAGGCTCCGTAGTCGGAGAGCACGTCGAAGCGATAGTCGATCCGCTCGAGCGCCCGGCCCGGCTTATGGCGACGGTTCGTCCGGTCCCCTACGTAGGCCCGCACGATGCGCCGCTTGTCGTCGATGCTCATCACGCGGACACGGTCGAGGATGCGCGTCTCGGGCAGGTCGAGCGACTCGTAGAGCATCGCCGCGATCATCTTGTCCTCTCCTTCCGGGTCGAACTCGACGAGCTCGACCCGGGGTGCAACGGTGTCGTCGACGTCGCCGACGAACAGCTCGTTGGCCACCCCCGCGACTGCCTCGCGGGTCGATTCGAGGTACTCCGACCACACCCCGCCCCGGTCGGCGCGGTCGACGCGCTGGAGGAACGACGGGATCACCTTGCGCAACTCGGTGAGCATGATGTCGGCGTATTCGCGTGCCTCGGGAAGTGCGTGCGAGCGCATCCGCAGCAGGAGCGCCTCGTACGCCTGGCCGCTGCCGTAGATGCCGACGTTGGAGAGCGATGCCGCCGGGAGGATGCCGCGGAGGGCATCGAAGGCCTTTGCCCGGATGGCCTGGCGCCACACCATGTCGGAGTCCTGTGGCGCCTTCGGGTTCCGAGCCCGGAAGTGCTCCTGCATGACCGGGAGCAGCTCGCCGTAGGCGTCGAACAGCCGGTCGAGATCGCCCACGTAGCGGGTGCCGAGGTTCGAGCTGAGTACGTCGGTGTCACGGAAGTAGCGGTAGCGGCCCTCCACTCGGGCGTCATAGGCGATGTAGCGGGTCGACTGCTCGAGGTAGCTCATGAGCCGACCTCGTTCGAGGATCTTGGTCAGCAGGTTCGAAGCCTGCTCGCAGGCGAGGTGCACGCCGCCGAGCTGGGCCACGGAATCATCGCCGTACTCGAGGAAGACCCGCTCGTAAAGCTGCTCTGCCCTGGCGACACCCACTGTCGCGTCAACTGAATGATCTCCGTCGATGTCCAGTTCTGTGACGAACTCGTCAAGGAAGAGCCGCCGGAGGCTCTTGGCGGAGCGGGAGTACCTGGCGAACAGGGCTCCTTTCACCACTTCGGGCAGGTTGACGAGCGCGAAGACGGGCTGGTCGAGGTTCGTGAAATAGCGTCGAAGGACGTCCTGCTCCTCGGCGGTGAAGTTCTCGGCGGTTGTGATCAGCACTAGTCGCAATCTAGGAACCAAATGCCGCGAACGCGGTGGATGGACGATTCGCGCGCCCGTGCGTCGGAGGTGGTAGGAGCGGGTTCCCGGATCAGATCACGACCGTGAGCGCGTCCGGTTCGACCTCCAGTGCGACCACTCTCGCCCGGCCGACGCGGTCGCCGTCGAGCTTGATCGATCGACGGTGATCGAACGTCAAACGGCAATCCGCGCACCGCAGCTCCCGTATCCCCGGGTGTGGGAGATGGGCACCGAGCTTCGCCCTCGACGCGACCTTGACGACGTCGGCGATCGAGAGGTTGGCCTCGTACACGTCGACGAGGCCATCGTCGGGATGGGCTCGTACGCCGAACCGGTACGGTCCGACGAACTGCCCGTTCATGGCCACGGTCGTATGCGTCCATAGGGCATTTCGTGCGATCAGCGCGCTTACGAACCACATGGGTCCGTCATCATCGATACGCGCGCATATGACATCCACGGCATAGCGCACCGCCGACAAGGTCGTAAGTCTGCCTACTACTGACGGTCCGCCCATCGTCTGCCATAACGCGCCGCCGGTGAGGCCGACGATCGGCATTTCGGCCCCGGCCTGGCGCACGGTTTGGACGATGGCGCGCAATTCGTGATCCGTAGCTGCGGACGGCGAGCCAAGCGGAAGCAGGCCGGGTACGCCCCAGTCCGTCCCCTTCCCGATCGTCACCCGGCTGGGTCCGTGGTCGGCCCGGCGGGCACTTCACTGCCGACCACTTCACTGCCGACCACTTCACTGCCGACTGAGGACGCCGACACGACCCCGCGGAAGAGGGCATCGGCCGCCGACCGTGCCGACTTCGCCGTCGACGGATCGAGCGCCACCTGGCCGATCTGTCGGAGCAGGTCGATGAGGGCCTTGACCGTGCGAACGAAGTCGCCACCGGTGACCTCCGATTCCGCGAGGACCTCGTCGAGGTCCTCGCCCGATGCCCACGCCTGCGCGACGGCGACGAAGCCTGGATCGACCGGACGGGTGAGCGGCAGCCCGCGGTCGCCCTCGTCGTCGGCGAGTGCTTCGGAGATGGCCACGATGTTCCACCATCGCGGTGCGAGGACCTTGGGAAACGCGAGTGGAAGGTCGCCCGGTCGCGGCGCAGCCCGCTCGCCGCGGTCGTCGCCGTCGCCGCGGTCACCTCGGAAGCGATCGCCCCGTGTGGCCCCGCGTCCGCGGGCGGCGGCCACCGCATTCGCGCCGCGTCGGCGCCCGCTCGCCGAGCCCGGTCCTCGCTGTTCGTAGACGAACACCGACACGAGGCCGGCCAGCTGCGACGGCCTCAACCCGTCGAGCACGCCCGCACGCAGGCATTCGGCGATGAG
>JAYTFI010000241.1:0-1873 GCA_043734485.1 Acidimicrobiales bacterium
CGGCATTCGACCACGAAGTTCGGAAGGTGACGCCAGTTGCCGGTGAGCGTTCGTAGACTTCGCGACGTGGTTCGTTGGCTGATCGAGCGGAAGCTCTCCGACACGTCTGCGCGCTTACGGCGTGCACGCGAGGAGTTGGTCGAGATGGACCATCAAGTGCGTCACTTCGACGACGAGGCCGACGAGACGCGCATCCGCTCGCTGGTCAGCGAGACGCCGCTGGCCGGGCGGGAACACAACGAGTCGCAGCGTCACGCCGATGCCATGACCCGAGCACGCGAGCACGTACAGCGCCAGATCCACGACCTCGAATGCCAACTCGATGAGCTGCTCGACCGGCTGTCGGCGGCTCGCCGGTGACCGACCCATCGCCTCCGGCCGCTGCCCCTGCGGTGCGGGTCGTGATTGCCGAGGATGAGGCCATCATCCGCCTCGACCTGGCCGAGATGCTCGGTGAAGCGGGCTACGACGTGGTGGGGGAGACCGGCCGCGGCGACGAAGCCGTCGCCCTGGTGCGAGCGCTCGAGCCTGACCTCGCCATCCTCGACGTGAAGATGCCGGGCATGGATGGCCTACGGGCGGCTGCGCTCATCGCCGAGGAGGCGGACTGCGGCGTCATCGTGCTGACTGCGTTCAGCCAGCGCGAGATGATCGCGGCGGCGGGCGAGGCGGGCGTCCTGGCCTATCTGGTGAAGCCGTTCCAGAAGGCTGAGTTGGTCGCGGCCATCGAGGTCGCGCTCGCTCGGGACCGTGAGCGAAGACGGCTTCGCGGCAAGGTGCGTTCGCTGGAAGACCGGCTCGAGACCAGGAAACTGATCGACCGCGCCAAAGCTCGACTCCTGGGTCGCGGGATGGGCGAGGGCGAGGCGTTCAGCTTGATCCAGCGGCGGTCAATGGATCAGCGCACGACGATGCGAGCCGTGGCCGAGGCGATCCTGGCCGAGTGAACCGGCAGCAACATCGGGGCAGAACGCGGCGCAATGCAATTCGCTATGCTGTCTGCATGACACAGCTCGTGACACGCGTCGATGACGACTTGGTCGCAGCGGTCGATGCGCTCGTCAGCAGCGGGGTCGTCGCCAACCGTTCCGAGGCGGTGAGACTCGGGCTCACCCAGCTGGTCGGCCAGCACGAACGGGCAGCGATCGGCGCCGCGATTGTGGATGGCTACCGCGCCACTCCACAAAGCGAGAACGGCGTCGGCTGGGCCGATGCGGCGACCGTGCAGATGATCGCCGATGAGCCGTGGTGAGTACTCCCCAGCAAGGCGAGATCTGGTGGGCCGAAGCGCTGGACAAGAAGCGCCCCGTGCTGGTCGTCACCAGGAGCGAAGCCGTGCCGGTGCTCACCTGGATCGTCGTCGCCCCGATCACCCAAACGATCCGGCGAATCCCGACGGAACTTGCCCTCGGCACGCGCCACGGCCTCCGCGTGGACTGTGTCGCCGCATTCGACAACGTGCAGCCGATCCGCCGCAGCTTCCTCACCGAGCGCATCGGTCAGCTGGGGGTCGAAGACCTCGACGAGATCTGCCGAGCGTTCCGCGCCCTAGCCGATTGCTGAGCCCACACACGACGAGCCAAGTCCGCAGCTTCGATCCGCTACCCGTAGGCTCGACCGCATGGGCAAGAAGATCATGCTGCTCGACGGCAACTCGCTGACGTACCGGGCGTTCTACGCCCTTCCGAGCGACATGGCGACGGCGTCAGGCCAGGTCACCAACGCCGTGTTCGGGTTCACCTCGATGCTGCAGTATCTCTTGAACGAACAGCGCCCCGACCTGCTCGCGGTCACCTTCGACCGGCCTGAGCCGACGTTCCGGCACGTGATGCTGGACGACTACAAGGCCGGCCGCAAGGAGACGCCGGACATC
>JAYTFI010000242.1:0-3994 GCA_043734485.1 Acidimicrobiales bacterium
CCGAAGATCACCACGGCCAGGGTCACCGGCCTGAAGGTGAAACAGCCGATCGGGTCGTTCACCACGAAGCACAAAGCCGGTGAGGACCGGGTGAAGAACATCCACCGCATCGCCGACCTCATCCGCGGGCAGGTGATCCTGCCGGGCGACACGTTCTCGGTGAACCAGTTCATCGGCCCGCGCACCGAGGCCAAAGGCTTTGTGGAAGCACATGTGATCGAGGACGGGGTGTTCAAGGACTCTTTCGGTGGCGGAATCAGCCAATTCGCCACGACGCTGTTCAATGCGGCGTTCTTCGGAGGACTCGACATAACCGCATACAAGCCGCACTCACTGTACATCTCCCGGTATCCATTCGGCCGGGAAGCGACCCTTTCTTACCCCTATCCCGACCTGAAGATTCGCAACAATTTCCCGTATGGTGTTATGATCTGGCCTACATATACGGCATCATCGATCACGGTCACGCTCTACTCCTCGCCGTATGCCAAGGGCGATGTGCTGGGTCAGGTGAAGTCGACGCAGGGTGAGTGCAAGGTCGCGGTCACCACCCGGATTCGTACGTATACGGATGGTCGTACTTCGGAAGACAAGTTCAAGGCGACCTACATGCCGTCTGAGGGCGTGGACTGCAACGGCAACCCGACCGCTGGAGCAACGACCACGACGGAGAAGCCGACACCGGCAACAGCACCGACGCAGACAACAACCCACAGCGGCGACGGCGCGCCGACGACGGTCGAGGGCGGGTCGGCCACGGTTGCGACGAAGCCCGCCGCGACCAAGCCCCCGGCCACGGAGCCTCCCTCCGATGGGGGCGTCGTGGTGGCCCGGCCGCCGGTCACCGGAGTCGGCTGATGGCCCGGGTGCGCCGACAGGATCGGTTCCCGCGGTGATCATCGATTGCGCGGTCTATGAGAACGGTGTGCGGCGGTCCGAGCCGCTGGCCATCGTCGACGCGTTCGAGGCCGGCCGCGCCCCCGGAGCGTTCGTGTGGATCGGCATGTTCGAGCCCACCGAGGACGAGTTCGTGGCCGTCCGCACGGAGCTGTCGCTGCATCCGCTGGCCGTCGAAGACGCGGTGCGGGCTCACCAGCGGCCGAAGCTCGAGGTCTACGACGACTCCGTGTTCCTCGTCCTGAAGACCGCCCGCTACGACGACACGACCGAGGCCATTGCGTTCGGCGAGATCCACGTCTTCACCGGCGACGGCTTCGTGGTGACCATCCGCCACGGGGAAGGGACCGGCCTCACCGACGCCCGCCGTGAGCTCGAGAGCGCTCCGGAACGCCTTGCGTGCGGTCCCGGATCGGTCCTCCACGCGGTGTGCGACCGAGTCGTCGATGAGTACCAGAAGGTGATCGAGGGGATCGAGAACGACCTCGACGAAGTAGAGGCCGAAGTGTTCTCGGGCGGTCGTGGAAACGCCGCGTCGCGGATCTTCAAACTCATGCGCCAGGTGCTCCAGTTCAACCGGGCTGTGCTCCCGATCGAGGAACCGCTCGACCAGCTGGCCCGTGGGCAGGTGCCCGAGATCGCCACCCATCCGATGCTCGCTGACTACTTCCGTGACGTGCTCGACCATACGATTCGCCTCGTCGGTCGGATCGACACGGCCCGCCAGACGCTGGCCGCCGCGCTCGAAGCCAACCTTGCGGTGGTCACGGTTCGCCAGAACGACGACATGCGGGCCATGTCGGGCTGGGCCGCGGTGATCGCCGTCCCGACGATGCTGGCCGGGATCTGGGGCATGAACTTCTCGCACATGCCCGAGCTCGATTCGGTGATCGGGTACCCGATCGCGCTCGTCACCATCTTCGGCAGCGCGGGGCTCGTGCGTTGGAAGCTACGCCGCAACGGCTGGTTCTGACGCTTTCGCTGCTGAAAGCGGCTAGCGCGTTGCCGCCGCCACCAGCGGTACCGGCAGCAGCGAGTTCCCCATCAACCATGCGTCGCACGCCGCCGCCGCCGACCGTCCTTCGGCGATCGCCCACACGATGAGGCTCTGCCCGCGGCCCATGTCGCCGGCCACGAACACGCCATCGACCGACGACGCATAGGACTCGTCACGGGCCACGTTGCCGCGACCATCGAGGGCAACACCGAATTGCTCAAGCAACCCGTTGCGCTCCGGCCCGAGGAAGCCCATGGCCAGGAGCACGAGGTCCACGGGCATCTGGAACTCCGAACCTTCGACCTTCTCGAAGCCCATCCGGCCATCCGTGAACACCTGCTTCACCTCGTGCCCGCGCAGGGCGACCAGCGCGCCATCCGGCCCGGCGACGTACTCTGTCGTCGTCACGGAGTAGACGCGGTCGCCGCCCTCCTCGTGGGCCGAAGTGACCTTGTACGTGAACGGGAACAGCGGCCACGGGTTGTCGACCGCCCGCGTGGTGGGCGGCTGCGGCATGATCTCGAACTGCTTGATGCTGGCCGCGCCCTGGCGGTGCGCGGTGCCGAGGCAGTCGGCACCGGTGTCGCCGCCGCCGATGATGATCACGTGCTTGCCGCTGGCGTCGATGGGCGAGTGCTCCATGTCGCCCTGCTGCACCCTGTTCGACGGTGTGAGGTACTCCATGGCGAAGTAGACGCCCGTCGCGGCACGACCGGGTGCGGGCAGGTCGCGCGCCGCGGTGGCGCCGCCGGCGAGGATTACCGCATCATAAGAAGCGCGCATATCATCTGCGGACGGATGACCTTCCTGACCGACGTGGACGCCCGTGGTGAACGTCGTTCCCTCGGCCGTCATCTGCGCGAGGCGGCGGTCGAGCACGGCCTTCTCCATCTTGAACTCGGGGATGCCGTAGCGCAGAAGCCCGCCGATGCGGTCGGCCCGCTCGTAGACCGTGACGTCGTGGCCGGCGCGGGTCATCTGCTGCGCGGCCGCAAGCCCGGCGGGGCCGGAGCCGATCACGGCGACCTTCTTGCCGGTCTTCACGTCGGACATGACCGGTTTGATCCAGCCCTCGGCCCAAGCGCGGTCGATGATGGTGTTCTCGACCTGCTTGATGGCGACCGGGTCGTCGTTGATGCCGAGCACGCACGCGCCTTCGCACGGCGCCGGGCACAGGCGACCGGTGAACTCGGGGAAGTTGTTCGTGGCGTGGAGGCGCTCGATGGCCTCCTCCCAGTCGCTGCGGTACACGAGGTCGTTCCACTCGGGGATGAGGTTCCCGAGCGGGCAGCCGTTGTGGCAGAAGGGGATGCCGCAGTCCATGCACCGCCCGGCTTGCACCTTGAGGTGCGACTCGGGGAACGGCTCGTAGACCTCCTTCCAGTCCTTGATGCGCACCGGCACCGGACGCCGGGTCGGCGTCTCCCGTGTGTGCTTCATGAAGCCGCCAATCTCTCCCATTGCGTCACGCCCTCGCTGCGGCCATTACCGCGTCATCGACATCGAGCCCGGCCGCCTCGGCCGCGTCTCGCGCCCGAAGCACCCGCTTGTAGTCCTGCGGCATCACCTTGTGGAAGTGCCCGACGACATTGCCGAAGTCCGTCAGGATCGCCTTGCCCACGGCCGAACCGGTTTCGTCGACATGGCGCTTCACGATGCCGGTCAGGTGCTCCCAATCCTCTTCGGTGAGCGGGTCGAGGTCGACCATCTCGTGATTGACGAGCGAGGGGAAGCCGCCGCTCGGGTCGTACACGTAGGCGACGCCTCCGGACATGCCGGCGCCGAAGTTCCGGCCGGTCGGGCCGAGCACCACCACGCGTCCGCCGGTCATGTACTCGCAGGCATGGTCGCCCACGCCCTCGACGACGGCCGTGGCTCCGGAGTTACGCACGCAGAAGCGCTCGCCGACGACGCCGCGGATGTAGGCCTCGCCCGCGGTCGCTCCGTAGAGCGCGACGTTGCCGGCGATGATGTTGTCCTCGGCCACGAACGCGGCGGGTGCACCGTGGCTCGGGAACACCGCCAAGCGACCGCCGGAGAGGCCCTTGCCGAAGTAGTCGTTCGCGTCACCTTCGACTCGCAAGGTGATGCCCTTCGGCA
>JAYTFI010000243.1:0-7773 GCA_043734485.1 Acidimicrobiales bacterium
CGTCGTGGGTTGTCGGCGGAGGTCCGTTCCCGTTCGAGGACGGCGTGCGCCCGGTATCCGTGCCGTCCGACGGAGGTGTTGCCGTTCCCGCGCCGAGTGATGACACGGCAACGCTGACCGTCCCCACCCTGCCCCTCGGCCGCCGGTGGATCGGCGCGCTGTTCACCGACCGGGGCGTCTACAAGGCGGGCGAAGAGGTCCATGCCCGCGGTCGGCTCCGCATCGAGCAGCCCCGCGGCCTCGACCTCCCCGCACGGGGTCTCCTGTCGAAGGTCGGCGTCATCGTCACCGACGACTCGGGCACGACGGTGTGGACCGGCACGTCCGACGTCGACGCCCGCGGCGGCTTCGACGCCGTGTTCACGCTCTCCGCGACCGCCCGCCAGGGCAGCTACATCGTCTCCGCCCTCGGCGGCATCGCGACAACGAGCTTCCTCAGCACGACGTACCGGCGGCCCGACTTCAAGGTCGATGTCGCCATCGATCAGCCCACATACGTTCTCGGCACCGCGATCACCGGCTCGTCCACTGGGACCTACCTGTTCGGTGCGGCGATGAGCGGACTTTCGGCGAAGTGGGTCGCAACGGCGAGCGCTACCTCTGTCGATCCGACCGACAAGCATCCCGAGCTCGGCCTCAACGGCTACAACTGGTCTTACGTGTGCATATGGTACGAGGGATGCACCGACGCCACGCTGAACGGCCAGATCGGAACGCTCGATGCAACACTCGACGCCGACGGCAAGCAGGCCGTGAGGGTCGACGTGCCGGTCAACCCGAAGCGTCACCTACCCGTCAACGTCACGGTCGAGGGCATCGTCACGAACGTCGACCGCCAGGTCATCGCCAACCGCGCCACCACGCTCGTCCACGTCGGCGAGCACTACCTCGGCATCAAACGGACGGACTACTTCGGCACGGTCGGCACGCCGTTGCGGGCACAGGTAGCTGCGGTCACCACCGACGGCAAGTGGAAGCCCGACGTCGGCATCAAGGCCACTCTGCTGCGCTGGGACTGGGCGGCCAACCGCGCGACCAGCGATGCCGCACCGACCAGCACGGTGGTTGCCACCGTGGAATTGCGGTCGGGCATCGCACCCATGCCGGTCGCGCTCAGCCCCGACCGACCGGGGACCTACGAGTTGCGCATCGAGTCGACCGACAGCCGCGGGAACCACATCGAGGCGGGCACAACCGCCTACGTCCTCGGCCAAGGCGCGACATTTGGTCCGAGTAGTGACAATTCTCTCGAGCTCGTGGCATCAGCCGATACCTACGCCGTAGGCGAGGCGGCCGACGTACTCGTGAAGACGCCGTGGACGACGGCTGAAGGCATCCTCACGATCGAGCGCGACGATGTGCTCTCGTACACAAGGTTCTCGGTCACCGGCGGCGCGGCGGCGCTGCACGTCCCGATCACGGCCGACGCGGTGCCGAACATCTACGCCTCGGTGGTCCTTTTCCGCACTGCGCCTGCCGTTCCCGGCTCCGACGGCCAGCCGGCCCGCGCTGCACATCCGGAGGTGCAGTCGACGTCTGTCTCGCTGCGAGTGCCTCCGGTGACGCGGCGGCTCGGTGTGCAGGTGAGCGCCGACCAGACCACGTACCGTCCCGGTTCGTCTGCCACTGTCAACCTCCGCATCACCGACGCCGCTGGGGCACCGGCCTTGGGCAGCGTCACGCTCTGGGCCGTCGACGAAGGTGTGCTGCGCCTCACCGGCTACGAGCTCCCCGACCTCCTCTCGTCGCTCTGGCCCGAGCGGCCGGACCGGGTGCTGACCGCAGACGGCCGGACGCGGGCGCAAGTGCTCGACGCCGTCAAGGAGGAGAAGTTCGAGAGCAAGAACGCGGCCAAGCGAGCCGCTGGCGGTGGAGCCGCCGATTCCGAGAGCGTTGCCGCCAGCGCCTCGTCACCTGCACCTCTCGCCCGCGAGGCCGACGGCACTGCTCAGCCTGGCGAACAGGTCACCCTGCGCACCGACTTCAGAGTGCTCGCCACCTGGCAGGGTGCGGTCGATGTCGGCACCGACGGCCGGGCCTCGGTGCCGATCAAACTCCCGCAATCACTCACCAGCTACCGCATCCTGGCCGTGGCCGACAGCGGTGGCGACCGGTTCGGCGGCGGGTCCACGGTTGTCGAAATCCGTCAGCCGTTCATGGTCCAGCCGGCACTCCCCCGCTTCGTCGCTGTCGGCGACACGTTCGAGGCGGGCGCCGTGCTGCAGAACCAGAGCGGCAAGGCCGGCTCGGCATCGCTCACCCTCGACCTGCCGGCCGGCTCGCCGCTCGTCATCGACGGTCCCGCCACCCAGACCATCACCCTCGCGCCCGGGCCGACCGAGGTTCGATTCCATCTGCGCGCAGACCATCTCGGAAACGCCGACGGAGTCCTGAAGGGAACGTTGACCGGAGGCGGGACCGGCCGCAACGAGAGCGATGCCGTGCAGGTGTCGATCCCTGTCCTCGTGACCCATCGTCTCGAAACCGTCGCTGCCGCCGGACAGGTGAAGGCCACACCGGACGGCAAGGCCGGCGGCTCCGGCACCGGCCAGGAGGTCGAGCAGATCACACTTCCGACCGGTGTCACGCCCGACCAGGGTGGCCTCGAGATCACCGCCGCGACCAGCGCCCTCGTCGGCCTGCAGAATGGCGTCGACTACCTCGTCGAGTATCCGTACGGCTGCTTGGAACAACGATCGAGCCGGCTGCGGGCGCTCATCATGCTGCGCGACCTGCGCGACCAGTTCCCGCTGCCGTCGCTGGCCGGCGAGCGCTTCGATCAGGCCATCGCGGCCGAGATGAGCCGTATCCGCAACTACCTCACCCCCAACGGCGGGCTCGCCTACTGGGAGGGCAGCAACTACGCCGATGTGTATCTGTCTGCGCGCGTACTACTACTGCTGCTCGATGCGCGCGACCTCGGCGTTGCCGTTCCCACCGACGTCATCGACCGGGTGACCGTGTACCTCCAGGGCATCGTGGAGCGGGTGAAGTCGGAGAGCCTTCGCCGACCGTTGCGTGACGTCGACGGTGTCTGGCCGAACCGTGCCTATGTGCTGTACGCACTCGCCCGCTCGGGCAAGCCCGACACCGACCTTATGGCCAAGCTGTGGAGTCGCCGGACCGAGATGCCCGTGCTCGAACAGATCAACCTGCTGAACGCGATGGTGCTCGGCAACATGAAGGGCATTCGGGCCAACCAGCTCTACGGCGAGCTGCTCAGCTCGGTGCGGGTCGAGGCCGACCAGGCGTTCCTCCAGGACGATCAGTCGCACAATTCGTGGGACAAGTTCGTATGCCCATGCGCGTCCTACCTGTACGCGGCCGACACGCACGACACCGCCGAGTTGCTTTCCCTGCTCGTGAAGGCCGATCCGGCGAACCCGCTCGCACCGCAGATGGCCCGCTGGTTGCTGGCGCAGCGCGACAAGCAGGGCCGATGGGCCAACACGCTGGAGAACGGCTACGCCCTCACCGCCCTCGTGAACTACTACCGGGCCGCCGAATCGACGCCGCCGAACCTCCGTGCCGAGGTCCTGCTCGGTAGTACGCGTGCCTACGATCAGGTCTTCTCCGGGCGCTCGCTGGCGGCGCAGGCCGCGGCCCTCCCGATGCCGCAGCTCGCAGCCACGCTGACCGCGCAAGGCGGGAGTGTGCCGCTGACCGTGAAGGCCACCGGCACGGGCACGCTGTTTTGGACCGCGCGCCTCCGTTACGAGCCGGACACGAAAGAGTTGAAGGCGCTCGATGCCGGCTTCTCCGTCCAGCGCACCTACCTGCCATACACGGGTGGTGCAGTCGCGACGACGTTCGGGGCCGGCGACCTGGTGCGGGTGCAGCTGACGGTCCGCACCGAACAAGCGCGGCGCAACGTCGTCGTCGACGACCCGATCCCTGCCGGTCTCGAGCCGCTCGACGCCCGCCTCACGTCGACCGCCCGCACCGAGATCGCCGGCGGCGCGGCGACCTCGGACGCAACCTGGTCAGGGATCGACCATGTGGAGATACGCGACGAGCGCGTCTTGCTGTTTGCGACCGGCCTCGAACCCGGCACGTTCACCTACACGTACGTGGCGCGGGCCGTCGCCCCCGGCACGTTCATCGCCGCCCCCACGCAGGCCGAGGAGATGTACCGGCCGGAGATCTTCGGTCGCAGCGCCACCGCGACCATGGTCATCACCCCGCCCCGCTGAGTTTGGCAGCCGCCTTCGCGCCGCCCGGCGAGAATGCACAGGTGCGTGGCCGCTGAGGGCGCCGTCGATCAGGATCTGCTCGTGCAGGCCGCCAGCGCGATCGACGCCAGCATCGTGCGCGCGAACGCCACCGGCCACGCGCGCGAAGCCGCCGTTCGCGCGCGCTGTTCGAGGCGATTGGCCCAAGTTCGCGCGCGTCTGCCCCACACTTCGCGCGCAGCGAATCACGAGACGGTGCACCGCCGCCGATCGTAGGTGCGGCACACGGAACGCATCCGGCTAACCGCTCACTCCGAAGCCCGCATACGATCCGCGCCCATGACCGCTCCCGTCTCTGAGATCTTCGACGCGTCCGCATGGAAGGACGTGCCGGGCTTTGCGAATCTCACCGACGTCACGTACCACCGAGCGATGGATCACGGCACCGTGCGCATCGCCTTCAATCGGCCGGAGGTCCGCAACGCGTTCCGTCCGCATACGGTCGACGAGCTATACCGCGCCCTCGACCATGCCCGCATGAGCACCGATGTCGGCTGCGTGCTGCTCACCGGCAACGGGCCGTCGCCCAAGGATGGCGGGTGGGCGTTCTGCTCGGGCGGCGATCAGCGTATCCGCGGCAAGGACGGCTATCGCTACGCCGAGGGCGAGACCAGCGACACAATCGACCCGGCCAAGACCGGCCGCCTGCACATCCTCGAGGTGCAGCGCCTGATCCGCTTCATGCCGAAGGTCGTCATCTGCGTCGTGCCGGGCTGGGCTGCGGGTGGCGGGCATAGCCTGCACGTGGTCAGCGACATGACCATTGCCTCGAAGCAGCAGGCGAAGTTCAAGCAGACCGACGCCGACGTCGGCAGCTTCGACGGCGGCTTCGGTTCCGCCTATCTCGCCCGGATGGTCGGACAGAAGCGGGCCCGCGAGATCTTCTTCCTCGGCCTCGAGTACTCGGCGGAGCAGATGGTCGAGATGGGCGCCGTGAACGCAGCGGTCGATCATGCCGATTTGGAGAGCACCGCTCTCGAATGGGGACGGATCATCAACGCGAAATCGCCGACCGCGCAGCGGATGCTGAAGTACTCGTTCAACCTCATCGACGACGGGCTCGTAGGGCAGCAGCTCTTCGCCGGCGAGGCGACCCGACTCGCGTACATGACGGACGAGGCAGCCGAGGGGCGCGACTCGTTCCTGGAGAAGCGCGACGCCGACTTCCGGGCCTTCCCCTGGCACTTTTGACAGTTGCGAGGCGAGCGTTCAGCGGCGAGTCACGGCTGCGGCGTTCGCGGCTTCTGCCCACTCGTGCGGGAGCGGGTCGACTAGGTCGAGGACGCAGAGCCGGTCGGCAACGGGGGACTCGGCTGCAGCCGCGACGACGCCTTCGTGCCTGCGGTGGACGACGACCGCAGTGAGATGATCCGACAGCTCGACCGGCCCTCGCACTTTCACCGGGTGGACGCCATCGAAGGCTGCGTCTTCGCGAGCGATGAGATCCGACCCGTCGAAGTAGAACCGAACGGCCGTCGGATACCCGACCGGAGGTCGATCGGTTCGACGTCGCGATCGAGTGACCGACTTCGTGCCACTGCCTCCGGTGCCGTGCATCGCCCATTGGCGAACATCACGTATTCGAAGTAGTCCGATGGTTCGCCCCACGTGCTCTCGGCGCCATGTCCGCCGCGGATCGACCCGAGGTATCGACGGCGGCGAGGAGTTGGCCCGACCTGAGGATTGTGGATGCCGTTGCCGCCGGTGTCCCGTGGGAGGCGAGCGGAGCGTTGCATCCGTCGATGTGAACGTGGGTGCAGCATTGGCCCGGGTGGTCGCTTGGATTCGGGCGACGCAGCGGTGTCGCCCATTGCCGCCAATCGGCCAATGCAGCGTCACAAGACACCTCAACGTGCCGACCGTGACGCGCCTCGTAATCACCGAAGTCGAAGACTGCTTTGCGATCGAGAACGGTCGCACCTTCCGGGCGCACGCCGTGCAGATACGACCAGCGGCCGTCGGGCGTGCCATGCGCACGTGGCAACACGCCGATCCCAAGATGGAGCAACGATGCGTTCACGTCTTCGACATCCTGGCGTGGGCACCAGGGGATTCCGGTGCAATTCCACGCCAGAACACGCCCAATCCCATGGGCCCCGAAGGGCTAGACCCCGCACTCCTCCAGCGCCCGGCGCACGAGCACCCGCGCCAGATGCTGGCGGTACTCGACGCTGGCGTTGAGGTCGGCGGGCGGCTCGAGGCCATCGGCTGCGAGGGCGGCGGCATCGGCTGCGGACGCACCACCGGCGAGGGCAGCTTCGGTCGCGGAAGCCCGCACGGGGGTAGAGCCCATGTTCACGAGGCCGATGCCCGAATCGCCGTTGAGCTTCCAGGCGGCAACGCCGACGATGGCCCAGTCCTGGGCGCGGCGGTTGAACTTCTGGAACGACCAGCCGGCGCCGGTGATCTTCGGGACGCGGATCTCCGTAAGCAGTTCGTCCTCGGCCAGCGCCGTGGTGAGGAAGCCGTGGAAGAAATCGGCCGCCGCGATTTCGCGCGTACCGTTCGGACCCTGCGCGACGATCGTACCGCCGAGGGCCAGTACGACGGCCGGGAGATCGGAGGCACCGTCGCCATGGGCCACCGAGCCGCCGATCGTGCCGCGATGGCGGACCTGCGGATCACCGACGAACGAAGCCGCGTGGGCGAGGAGCGGGTTGTGCTCCTTCAGAACCGTCGAGATCTCGACGTCGCGGTGCCGGGTGAGCGCGCCAATCGCAATGTGATCGCCCGCATCCTTGATGTAGCTGAGGTCCTTGACCCGGCCGACATCGACGAGCTTGGCCGGCGAGGCCAGACGCAGCTTCATCAGCGGGATCAGCGAGTGGCCACCCGCGAGGATCTTCGCATCATCACCATGCTCGACGAGCTGCGCGATGGCGGCGTCGGCGGAGTCGACACGGACGTAGTCGAAAGCGGCGGGAATCACGGGTGCCTCCTAGGCGGCGAACTGCAGAAAGAGAAGAGCAAGGTAGACAGAAACTTTTCAGGCGTTGGCCGAAGCGGCGGCCAGTACGGCCTTCACGATGTTGTGGTAGCCCGTGCAGCGGCAGAGGTTGCCTTCGAGGCCAATGCGGACTTCCTGCTCGGTCGGGTGCGGGATCTCGTCGAGGAGGCTGATCGCCGCCATCACCATGCCCGGCGTGCAGTAGCCGCACTGCAGGCCGTGGTTGGCTCGGAACGCCTCCTGCATGGGGTGCATGACGTCGCCGTTCGCGAGGCCCTCGATGGTGGTGATGGTGGCCCCGTCGGCCTGGACGGCCAGCACGGTGCAGGACTTCACGGCCTCTCCATCGATGTGGATCGTGCAGGCACCACACGACGACGTGTCGCAGCCGATGTTCGTGCCGGTCAGCGCGCAGCTTTCACGGATGTAATGCACGAGCAGGGTGCGCGGCTCCACATCGTGGCTTTGCGCCTGTCCGTTTACGGTCGTCGAGACATTCACGTAGTTACTCCCAGAGATCGGCGCCATCGGTTTCATGGACTGCACGGGTGAACCGTGCGAAGCCCGCATGCGTTCTAGCACCACCGCCTGCTG
>JAYTFI010000244.1:0-3269 GCA_043734485.1 Acidimicrobiales bacterium
CGTTCGATCGGCGCCAAGTCGGTGTCGTCGCCGAAGGCGGCGGCGATCGCGTCGTCAAGCGCCTCGCGTGCCGACCGCTCGAGCGTCGCCGGGTTGACAGCGAACTCCGGGCCGGCCATCCGGTATTGGACCGGATGGCCCCACACGCACACGGCGCGCACCCCCAAACCCCGCCAACGGGCCTCCTGCATTGCGACCCGCAGGGCCCGGACGCTGTTCGGGGATCCGTCGACGCCGACGACGACGCGACCCTTCGCCCCACCTCGCGTCGTCAAGACCGGTCCTGCCGATCGGTGTGGAGGGTGAGCGGTGCACTGGACTGTTGGACGACGACGGCGATTCGCATGACGGGTTCCCTTCGGACGGAGCAAGGTGGTGGCACATCTGCGTACGTGCGACCGTTGTAACGGATCGAACCACCGGAGCACGAGTGCCGAAGGTCGCCACGAACCGGCCGATGGTCCTGGCGTCGCCAGACCGCCGGATGCCAGGAGCACGTGGGTCCTAAGTCCCCATCGGAGCCGAACCCGGCCGATGGCGGCATGAGCGAGAACCTGTCCACGAGTTGGGAAGAGGTGGGCAGCAAGCGACGGTCGCGGCGAGGACTAGGGACTTCCGGCCCTGTTCGCGCTCGCCTGCATGTCGTGAGGATGGCACATGACCTACACCGAACTGCTCTTCCGCGACGAGGCCCGAACCAAGCTCCTCCGAGGCACGACGGCGTTGGCCGATGCTGTGCGGGGCACCCTCGGTCCGGAGTCGAGGTCGGTGCTGATCGAGAAGAAGTACGGCTCGCCGGTCGTCTGCGACGACGGGGTGACGATAGTGAAGCAGGTCAAGCTCAAGGACCCCGTCGAGAACCTCGGCGCGCGCCTTCTCGCGGACGCGGCGATCCAGACCGGAGAGGCCGTCGGCGACGGCACGACCACCTCGACGCTGCTGGCCAATGCGATCTTCGCCGACGGCCTGCGCAACATCGTGGTCGGGGCGAGCGCGGTGCAGATCAGGGTCGGCCTCCAACGCGGTCTGACTGCGGCGGTCGAGTCCATCCGGCTCGCCGCGCTGCCCGTCCGTGACCGCAACGACACCGCGCACGTCGCCACCGTGTCTGCGCACAACGACGAGACGATCGGCGGCCTGGTCGCCGACGCTCTGGCGAAGGTCGGCAGCGAGGGGGTGGTCGAGGTCGAGGAGGCGCAGGGCACGGAGACGACGCTTGAGATCGTCGAGGGGATGCAGCTCGACAAGGGCTATCTGTCCCCGTACTTCGTCACCGATCCGGAGTCGATGGAAGCCGTGCTCGATCACCCCGTGATCCTCATCGTCGACCGCAAGATCTCCGCCATGAACGATCTGCTGCCGCTGCTGGAGCAGGTCGTGAAGGCGTCGCGCTCGCTGCTCGTCATCGCGGAGTCGGTCGAGGCCGAGGCGCTCGCGACGCTTGTCGTGAACCGGCTGCGGGGCACGCTGGCGGCGGCTGCGGTGAAGGCGCCGGGCTTCGGCGAGCGGCGTAAGGCGATGCTCGCGGACATCGCGCTGCTGACCGGCGGGCACGTCGTGTCGGAGGACCTCGGCATGAAGCTCGACGCCGTCACGATGGCAGATCTCGGCAGCGCCGAGCGTGTCGTGCTCGACAAGGACACAACGACGATCATCGGCGGCGGCGGGGCGTCGGCGGCAATCGCGGATCGGTGCAACGAGCTGCGCAACGAGATAAAGACCACGACATCGGACTGGGATCGCGAGAAGCTCCAGGAGCGCCTCGCGAAGCTGTCGGGTGGCGTTGCGCTCATCCGGGTCGGCGCTGCGTCGGAGGCCGAGCTGAAGCGGCTCCGCGACGCGTTCGACGACGCCATCGCGGCGGCCAAGGCCGCCGTCGCCGAGGGGATCGTCGCCGGTGGCGGGGTCGCGCTGCTGCGGGCGGCTGTAGCGGTGGAAGCCGAGGAGGCACGGTGCGAGGGTTCCGTCCGCACCGGCGTCCACATCCTGCGCACTGCACTCGAGGTCCCGGTTCGCCAGATCGCCCGGAACGCTTCGGTGGACGAGGGGCCGGTGGTCGAGAAGATCCTCGCCGGCACCGGATTCTTCGGTTTTGACGCCCGTACGAGGACGTATGGCGATCTCGACGCTCTCGGGATCATCGATCCTGCGAAGGTCGTGCGGATCGCGCTCCAGAACGCTGTGGAGGTGGCGAGCACGTTGCTGTTGGCCGAGGCGACGCTCGTGGAGATCGAGGATTCGCCGGCTGCGTCGGCACCCAACCCGATGATGGACTGACCTGTTGTCCGACCGCGGTCGCAAACCCTGAGCGCGCCTTCGCCTACCTCGTGGCGTTCCACATCCCGCTCTTCGCGGCGGCAGTCGTGGTGCCGCTGCTGAATCGTCCGCTTCTGCTCGAGCCCGTGCACCTCGTGCTGCTCGAGTTCGTGCAAGCACCCCAAAGCGACGGTGGCTGACCTGCGAAGGCGCTACCTCAAACGGTGGTGGCCGCAGCAGGACTGCGTGGTGCTGTTCAACCCAGCCACGGTCGCGATCATCAGCTACCGCTCTAGGGGAACAGCCATTCCCACACCGTGGGCAACGACGACAGGAATGGCGGCATAGCACAGCGGCACGAGGCAATCCGCCACGAGGCAGGTGTCGTGCACCTCGCCGGGGATGCGGCGCACCGATGTGTAGCCCGGTGAGAGGCAGGTGGCGAAGCCGTCGGCGGCGTCGTGCCAGAAGCGCTCCTGCAGCCGGCCGAGGAACATCCTCGAGCTCTTCGAAGTGCGCACCGGCATTTGTCGTGGAGCACTCTGGCATGTCGGCGCATGCCGAATACAGAGTCGAAGGTCCCGAGAGGGCTGAGCTCTGCCGGCCTGCGATGCCCGGAGGACACACGACCTTCGGCCCTGTGCGGCCGCGCCGGGAGCGTGCATCGTCGGGGGTGCATGGCAGCTCGCCTCTGCACCTATCCGTGAGGAGCTTCGATGGGTTCGATCGCATGGTTCGAGGAACTGGGCCGACAGGATGTGGCTGCTGTCGGTGGCAAGGGTGCGGGGCTCGGCGAGCTCAGCAAGGCCGGGTTGCCTGTGCCTCCCGGCTTCGTCGTCCCCGCCGCGGTGTACCTGCGCGTGCTCGACGAGAAGGGTCTCCGCTCGCACGTGCTCGATGTCGCCCGCCGCGTGATCGCCTCCGACCCCCAGAACATCGCCTTGGACCCCCGGAACATCGCCGACCTGCAGACCGTGTCGAGCGAGTTGCGGTCCCTCGTCAGCGGGATCGAG
>JAYTFI010000245.1:0-2530 GCA_043734485.1 Acidimicrobiales bacterium
GTGCTGCACTCTCGCACTCGCCCACGGCGCTGACGTCGACGTCGCTTCGGATGCTTAGTTGGTGGGCGGGTCTGGGCCAGACTGCGACGTTGTGAGCCAAATTCCTGCCTCTGCCCACGAACCGGCCATCGACGGCGCGCATTTCCGCCATGTCCTGGGCCATTTCCTCACGGGCGTCACGATCATCACCGCCACCGATCCCGAGACGAATTCACCTGTCGGGCTGGCCGCCAGTTCTTTCAGCTCGCTGTCGCTCGACCCGCCGCTCGTACTGTTCTGCGCCGGCAAGAACTCGAGTAGCTGGCCGCGCATCCAGGCCGCCGGGAACTACTGCGTGAACATCCTCGGCGACGACCAGGAAGTCCTTTCCCGCCAGTTCGCGGGTAAGGGCGACAAGTTCGCCGGTGTCGGCTGGCGCAACGGACCTTCCGGTTCGCCGGTGATCGAATCCGCGCTTGCGTGGATTGACTGCACGATCGATTCCGAGGTCGACGCCGGTGATCACGTCATTGTCATCGGCCGCGTCCTCGGCCTCGATGCGAAAGACCATGGCGGGCCGCTTGCGTACTTCCGTGGCGGCTACGGCGTGTTCGGTCAGTAGGCGTGCCTTTCTCCTTTTCGCCCACCGAGATCACGGACGTCGTCCTGGTCGAATCGAAGTCGTTCGCCGACAACCGTGGCTTCTTCCGGGAGGGCTTCAAGCGCTCCGAATTCGCCGTGGCCGGTCTGCCGGTCGAGTTCGTGCAGGACAACGTGTCCCGCTCGGCCGCAGGGGTGCTGCGTGGCCTGCACTACCAACGCGACCCGTTCGCGCAGGGCAAGCTCGTCTCGGTCGCGCACGGCGAGATCTTCGACGTCGCCGTCGACATCCGCAGCGGTTCGCCGACCTACGGTCAATGGGTGGGCGAGACCCTTTCCGACGAGAATGGTCGGATGCTGTGGCTGCCGGCCGGATTCGCCCACGGCTTCTGCGTGCTGAGCGCTTCTGCCGACGTCACCTACAAGGTCGCCGGCTCTGAGTATTCGGGCCCCCACGACGGTGGCATCCGTTGGGACGATCCGGACATAGCAATCGCATGGCCCGTAGCCGACCCCGTGCTCTCCGCCAAGGACGCAGCGCTCCCGTTTCTGGCCGACTGCGGGCACGGGTTCATGTACGGCTCCGGCTGATCACCCGCTGGGTTTCAAGCAGTGCGCTGTCAGGCAACGGTGACGGTCCGGGCCGCGTTGACGGCCGCCTCGGTGCCGACGTAGCGACCGAGCACCGACCCATCGCGGGCCGCAAGCAGTAGGGTCGGTGCGGTCTTGATGGCGAATCGATCGGCCAGAGCAGTGTCCCGGCTGGCGTCGACCCGAACGACGGCCGTGCTTGGATCGTGCTTCGCCAGTTGGGCTTCGACCTGTGAGCACGTTGCGCAGTATGGGGTCGTGAATAGCACCCAGGTTCGGTTGCGCCCGGCCGTGATCGTGGTGGGCAGCATCGCCGCGGGGCCTGGACGGGCACGCCGCCGAGCAGCCATCCTCTGGTGGAGCATGCGTTTCGCCAGCACCACCAGGAACACGATGAACAGCACGGCGATGCCGCGAATGTTGATCACGGTGTGGCGTCAGGCATGGCTGGGCCCCGAGCGGCGGTGCAGCACGGGAGCGACGGCGAGGTAGATCTCGCAACCAACACAGATCTCGGTGATGGCCGCCAGACCGGCGAGGGCCGCGACGAAAAGGGCGATTCCCCAGCCGAGCACCGACCCCCCGGCCGCGAACCCGATGCTTGCGGCGGCAAGGAAAGCCGTGCCGACGCTTGCCGCGAACCGGGGTGGCCTCGGGTCTTCGAGCTCCTTCGGCGCGGCGAGGCGGGGTCGGACCACCTTTGCGTAGAAGCGCAGAAACGGCCCATAGGACGGGCCGAACGTGGCGCCGAGTGCAAGGCATGCGCCGAAGGACGGAACAGCCCAACGCACGTCGAACAGGAACGCGGCAAGAAGGCCGACGCTGAGCACGGCTTGGTTGAAACGCGGACCACGCGGATCGATCGGAGCAGGGTTTCGGCCAGTCGGCATCATGCGAGCATAAACCCGACCACTCTGATCGACATTCCGATCGACATTCCGAGCCGTGTGATTGCTCAGGCCGAGGCGGAGTGGGTAGGCCGAAGGTGTGCCCGAACAGCGACGGCGATCAGTACCAAGAGCCCAGCGGCGGCGCCCCAGAATGCCGAGCCGACCTTCACCAGGGTGACGCCCGAGAGCGTGACGAGGAACGTGACGACGGCAGCCTCGCGGTTGCGTTCGTCGGCCACGGCGCTCGTCAGCGACGCGCCGATCGTGCCGACCAATGCCAGTGCGGCGATCGCGTGCACCAACTCCTGACCGAGCGCAGTGAGCAGACCGGCGACCGCAGCCCCGAAAAGTCCGACCACCAGATAGGTAAGCGCGCAGGTGACCGTGGCGACGTAGCGTCGCTCCTTGTCGGGATGGGCTTCCGGACCGAGGCAGATTGCCGCAGTGATGGCTGCGAGGTTGACGGCGAA
>JAYTFI010000246.1:0-3786 GCA_043734485.1 Acidimicrobiales bacterium
GACCTCGGAGGAGGCGCAGCGCTGAACGTCTTCGAGGTTCCGCCCGAGGAGATCATCGGCGAGCAGCGCCGTCAGGGGGCGCGCGGTGCCATCGATCACTTCGGGATCTCCGTCGACTCTCTGGCCACGCTCGAAGACGTGAAGCAGCGCCTCGTCGATGCGGGGGCCGACATCGGCGAGATCCAGCGCCTCGGTAGCGAGTGGTCGCTGTTCTTCCGCGACATCGACGGCATGGAGCTCGAGGTGTGCGCGCACGCCGAGGAGGAGTAAGTAACGATTCTGATGCCGGCCTCACGCCCCCGGCTCTCGGAACATGATGCTGATCCGCGGCGGCGCAATCGCGCACTTCGGGACCGAGTGCTCCCATGTCCGCTGACAGGTCCCGCCCATCACGATCAGGTCGCCCGAGCCGGGAAGGAGGCGGATCGACGCACCGCCGTCTCGGGGCCGCAGCAAGAAGCGCCGGGCACCGCCCAGCGAAAGGATGGCCACCACGGTCTCGCCGCCTCGATGCCGGATGCGATCGCCATGCCACGCGACGCTGTCCGCACCGTCGCGATAGAAGTTGGCGCTGATCGCCCGCAGGTCGATCGCGTACCGGTCGGAGAGCACATCCGCCAGGTCGACGAGCGAGGTGGGCGGTTCGGCCCAGCATCGGGTCGTGAGGCGCGGTTCGACGACCATGCGGTCGTACATCGGGCGTTCGTGCGATGACCATGGCGCCGTCTTCAGGACCTGTTCAAAGAGGGCGTCGGGGGCGGCGACCGCCTCGTTGGACTGGTCGACCCAGGCGCCGTGGATGAGCGGGAGGCGTTCGACCTGTGAGGCGCGCGCGACCAACGTGCCTGTGTCGAACTCGAAGCCGAGGAAGGATGGCTGCCATTGGACCGGCGCAGCAAGGACACGGGACGCAGACCGGGACATGCCACAACTCTAGCGAACACCTGTTCGTCAAGACGAAGGGAACCGTCTGCGCCGCAGCGGGGTAGGAAGGTCATGAAGCAGCGCTGCCCGCCCACACCCTCCGCATGCCGAACCCAAACCCTTGTGCGGCGACGCTCGCACGCCCGCTGGACTGCCGTCGCCCTCTTCGCGGGAACGGCGATCATCTCCACCGCCGGACCCGCGTTCGCGGGCGCGCCGAACTACGAATGCCGGGCCGGTTCGCAGCGCCTCGGGATCGATCAGCACCGCAGATCCGGGCTCAGCCGTCTCCGCCTCGGACCGGTGCAGCCCGCGGTGTTCACGGATTCGAACCAGGACGGTGGCTCTCTCGACCTGACCTACAGCGTCGCCGGCCAGGCCATCGCGGCGCAGGTGCGGGGCTACGGGTCGTCGGTCGTTCTGCACATCGGAGAAGGCACGGTGAGCGGCGCGTGCACGTTCGTGCCCGGCGACTTCACGCTGGGCACCGTCACGGCCCGGCGACTCGTCGTGCGGTCCACTCCGGCCGCCGACGGATCCGTCGTCACCATCGTCGGCCGACGCAGCCTCGTGTGGTCCTACCGCCGCTTCGACGCCACGACGGGACGATGGCTGGGAACCGACGATTGGACGCGGGTGCGGGTGGTCCTCGCCATCCGAGGCGGCGCGAAGTCCGGCGGGGATCAGCTCCCCGGCATGGGCGCCATCGCCGGGCTCGATGGCCGTTCGACGGTCGTCGACGGCTGGGTTCGCGTTGCCGGCATCGAGCTCCTCGGGCCGCCCGGGGCCTGAACATCTGCGTGATCTTCCGTGATCCTCCTTTGATTCATCGCATCCGACCAGAGGCTGAATGACCCGACCCTGCGGGCTCGGTGACGAGTCCGACGACGACCTGATCGCCACTGCGGTGCGCGGCGACACGGGCGCGTTCGGTCGCCTGGTCGTACGGCACCAGTCGGCGGCGCGCCACCTCGCAGCGGCGCTCGCCGGACCGTCGGATGCCGACGACATCGCCCAGGAGGCCTTCATCCGCGCCTATCGGTCGCTCGACACCTTCCGCTCCGGATCGCCATTCCGGCCCTGGCTGCTGCGCATCGTCGCGAACCAGGCGAGGAACCACCACCGTGGCATGAAACGACGGGACGGGCGCAACGCACGCATCGCCGCGCAGGTCCCGGCCGCGCAAGCCGGGCCGGGCGAAGCGGCCGAGCTCGCCGACGACCGCGCTCGCCTCACCACGGCTATCCGCCAGCTTCCTGAGAAGGACCGTCGCGTCCTTGCCTTCCGCTACCTCATGGACCTCACCGAGGACGAGACCGCCCTCGCCCTGGATGTCGCTCGCGGCACCGTGAAGTCCCGCACATACCGTGCACTCGGGAAGCTGCGAGCCCGACTCGACCCGACCGGAGGCATCCGATGATCGTCCACGAAGCCGACGATCTCGCCGCCTCGCTCCTGCAGCTGGGCAACGACATCCGACAGGACACTATGCGCGCAGATGATCACGTCGCGGTTGCAGCATTCGAGGCCGGGGTGCTGCGCGGCATCGCGGGGATGCCTGCACCACAATTGCGTCGGCGACGCCGGATCGCTCGGCGTGTCGCCACCTTTGCCGCGGCCGCCGTCTTGGCGATCGTGCCGGGGCCGCGCACGGCCATCGCCCACTGGTTCGGCATCGGTAGTGTCCGCATCGAGCGCGACACGACCCGTGAAATCAGCCGACTGCCGCGCAGCATCCTCGATCTCGATCTTGGGACGCCCTCGACGCTGGCCGATGCGCGAACCCGCCTCGGCCGGACCGTCGCGACCATTTCTGGTCATGTGCCCGCGGGCGTGTGGATCCAGTCCTTCGGCCTGGCCGGCGGCGACTCCGTCATCGTCAACAGCGTCTACGCGACCGGCCCACTGAAAGATGTATTCGGTGCGGCCGGTGGGACGGCCGACGCCGTCCTCGTCAGCCAGCTCGCGGGCTCGGGTGACGTGTACATCAACAAGAAGTTGCTCGGTCAAGGCACCCAGATGGAGTTCCTCACCATCCGGGGCGAGAGAGCGGTGTGGCTCCGGGGCGACCCGCATGAGGTGCTGATGCGCGACGCCCACGGGACCATCGACGTGGTACCCGTGCGGCTCGCTGGCAGCGTGCTGCTCTGGGCCGACAGCACGCGCACGATCCGCATCGAGGGGCTGGCCGAAAGGTCCGCAGCCGTCGCAGTACTGGAGCGGATCGTCCCCGGGTGATCCCCCGATCGGCCCGGCACACGGCGCGAGTGGCTACCCTGCCGTCGCGCAGTGCACCTTCACCACCGCGCCGGCGTTGTAGCTCGAGCGCCCGCACGAGTTGATCGCAGACCCGGCCCGCATTTTCGAGAAGACCGATCCGGCACCGCTACGGGTCCGCTGCGTGCTCGTCTTGTAGCCACCCATGTAGGCGACCGACGACGTCACGTGAGCGGTACCTCCCGCCGAAGCGGTGACGCGCGACCACGACGCGTTGCAGTGCCTGGAGTAGCGCAGCTCTGCCACCTGGCGTCCGAAGGTGCCACCCGAGGCGTGGTCTTCATCGACGACGTTGTTGACCGTGACGGCGTCGGCCGCGCACCCCATCGCGACCGGGCTCTTGCCGTTGCATGCCGACCCGGAGCACCCTGCTGCGGATGCAGGGCTCACCCCTGCGATTGCGATGGTGGAAGCCGAGACCATAAGTGCACATATGAGCATTGCGGAGCGATGGAGACGTGAGACGAACATGGGAACTCGCTTTCCGTCGGCGTGCGGCGCACGCACGTGCCTGGACTCTACGGCTCGACCCCGGTGAATGCCGGTTCAGATGCCGTAGTCCTCAACGGGCGATCGTGCGATACG
>JAYTFI010000247.1:0-2491 GCA_043734485.1 Acidimicrobiales bacterium
TGGACCTCGAAAGTCACGTCATCCACCGCCACCACGCCACCGAATCGGACCGTCAGGCCCGTGACGCTGAGGGTCCGTGGGGCGACGGGCTCGGTCACCACGAATGGCACCTCGGACGCGACAGGACGTTTGCCGGAGAGCCGGAGCTTGCGCAGCAACGGCCGGGCGTGCTCGGTTGCCGTCGCGGCGATGCCGTCTTGTTGAACCATGAGGATGATGAGCACGATCGCGCTGCCGAGGACGAGGTCCCATTTGTTGCCCAGATGGAGCCAGTCCTCGGTGATGCGGGTCCCGATGCCGCCGATCGCATTCGGCGCGGCGAAGACGCCGGCGAGGACGAAGCCGAGACCGCCGATGACCGCAAAGCCCACGCTGTTGATCGACTCGAAGATGTTGAATCCCTGGTATTGGATGTTCCGGGATTTGAACGCAACGAGAATGCCGGCAAGGGCGGCGATGCCTGCTGCGACGGCAAACGAGTAGAGCTTGACGGTGAACACGCTGATACCCAGCGACGCCGCGGCGCGCTCGTTGGTGCGGACCGCGATCAGGCGCCGCCCGGTGACCGAACGGCGGAGGTTGGCAACCATCAGACCTGCCAGGACGAGCGCGATAAGACACACGACTGCCCATCGGTGTGGATGGTTGAACGCGTCGACGTCGATCCCGAACAACTTCGAGGGCCCGATCTTGGTGCCACCGTCGAGCGTGTTCCCGAGGTACCTGGAATTGGCGAAGACCACCTCCGACACTGCGTATCCGAGTCCCAAGGTGACGACCGCAAGGTTCACGCCCCGGGTGCGCAGCGCCGGCAGGGCGAACAAGATGCCGACGGGAACGGTGAGGACCAGGCCGAGCACGATCGCCAGTTCGATCGGCACACCGGCGCGCACCATCCGCCCGGCGATGAGTGCCCCGACGCCGCCCAAGGCCCATTGCGCCAACGAGATCTGTCCGGCCAACCCGGTGACGACGACGATCGACAAAACCATGACCCCGGCCGTCAGCGATACGTAACCGGCCTGGGCCCAGCGGTCGTCGAACACGAAGAAGAGCACTACCAAGAAGCTCGCGATGGCAATGGCGAGGGCGCGGACGTTGATGATGCCGGTGCCCAACTTGGGGAGACGATCGGCAAGGTGGGAGCGCAGCGGTAGACCTCGACCACGGATCACGAGCACGAGGAAGATCACCAGGAATGCCGGCGCACGATTCAGGCCGGTGATCTGATCCTGGTGGAGAAGGCGCTCGATGTTGCCCTTGTAACGGGTCGCGAGCAGTTCCCCCAGGCCGATGACCAGGCCACCGACGAAGGTCATCGGGAACGAATGAAAGCCCCCGAGCAGTGCGGCGCCGAGGCCCGCTACGGTCACGACGAGGGCGAACGTGGTTGTCGACAAACCTGTCAGCGGGGCCGCAAGCACGGCGGCCAGACCGGCCAGGCCACCACCCAGTCCCCACGTCAGTGCGGACAGCCGATCCGGCGACCATCCGAGCGTCTGTACGGCACGTTCGTTCTGGGCGCCGGCGTTGATGGCGAGACCAACCCTGGTGTAGCGCGTCCAGGCCCACAGCAACGCCGTCACGACGACCGAGATCCCGATCAGGTACAGCCGCTCCTCTTGGACCCTGACACCGCCCCAGTTGAACACGTGATGCGGAAGGTACTGGTTGATCGGTCTCGTCGAGGACCCGTACCGCTTTTCGACGACGGCTTGGAGCAATCCCAGAAACCCGATCGTGGAAATCACGCGAACGATCGCAGCCGCTCGTTTGAGCCGTCGCAACACCGTCGCCTGGAACAGCAGCGAGACGATCACCGCTGCCGCGATCCCGACCACGATGGCGGGCAACGTGGCCCAGCCATGGTTGGCCTTGAGTTCGACGAACGTCAGATAGGCGCTGAACGTGCCCACCGCGCCCTGCGCGAAGTTGACCAGGCCCGAGCCTCGATAGATCAGAATCGCACCTTGCGCGAACAGGGCATAGGTCGCTCCGGCGCCGATACCGATCACGACGAACTGCAGGAAGGACTTCACCGGTCGCCACCCCCAAGTGGATTCGAAGAAACGTAAGCGCAGCCGAACCGAACCGTACCGCACCCGATAGCGCGACACGAACAGGGGCCATCCGACCGGATGGCCCCTGTCGTATCAGGATGTGATGACTAGCAGGGCCCGCCGAGCGGAGGGCCGCAGATGGTCTTGTCCCAGTTCGCTTCGCTGGCCTTCTTGAAGGTCTTCGAAGCCTGGTCGAAGGTCCAAAAGGCGTAGTACCCGTTGCCGGTGCGCAGGAACACGCCGGCATGGTCGGTCTTCGGGGTCCAATCAGGTGTCAAGCCGAGCATCGGGATGGGTCCCGACGCTTCGATGAGCGACTTGACATTCGCCCGGCTGAAGTCCTGCGCTTTCGCTGTGCGCAGGATGTACAGCAACGCATACAGCCCGACCCACGAACGCATCGGGCTCGACTTCAGGTTTTCACGTTGCAG
>JAYTFI010000248.1:0-14731 GCA_043734485.1 Acidimicrobiales bacterium
GAGAAGAACTTCGGCACCTGGTTCCGCGAGTACCGGCCGATCTACACGCCGCTCGAATCCGGCATCGACCGCTACCTCAAGTTCGACCACGACTTCATCGGCCGTGCCGCGGTGGAAGAGGAGATGAAGACCGGTCCGGCCCGCAAGCTCATCTCGCTCGTCATCGACGTCGCTTCCGGAGACGACGCGGCCGACGTGGTCGGCGACGAGCCGATCTGGCACAACGGCACGGTCGTCGGCTGGGTCACCTCAGGCGGCTACGTGCACTACAGCAAGAAGTCGGTCGCGCTCGGCTACGTCCCCGCCAACCTGGTGAAGGATGACGCCGTGTTCCAGATCGAGATCATCGGGGAACTGCGCGACGCCCACCTGCAAGCGCAGCCGCTGCTCGATCCCGAGGGCAAGCGGATGCGTTCGTAGTGGACCGAGTCGGAGATTTCTGCGCGAGGCGCTACTAGATGGGCCGCTTCGTCCTCGACGGCGTGCCGGTTTCGTTCTCGGACGGTGACTCCGTTGCGGTGGCGATCGCACGCGCAGGTGAGCATCCGCTGCACGGCGGCACGCTCTGCCTGGCGGGCGACTGCGGGAACTGCGTGGCCGTTGTGGATGGCACGGCGTGGGTGCGTACGTGCCAGGTCGAGGCCCGGCCGGGCATGGTCGTGCAGCGCCACCCAGCGGTCGGTGCACCATCGGCTTTCCCCACCGCGCTCGCGCTCACGGGTGACACGTCGGGTGAGGTCGAGATCGTGGTTCGGCATTCGCACATCGACCTGGTGGTTGTCGGTGCCGGCGACAGCGGCACGGCGGCGGCGTCGGCTTCCCGGGAGGTGGGCCGGGATGTGACCGTGCTCGACGCCCGCGATGGCAACGAGGTCGTCGGCATCTACGCCGGGCCGACCGTGATCGTACGTACACGTACGGGCATGCTCCACGTGCATGCGCATGAGGTCGTCATCGCGACCGGCGCGGCCGAGCTGCAGCCGGTGTGTCCGGGGAACGACCTGCGCGGCATCGTCACGGTTCGGGCCGCGGAGGCGCTGTGGGCGGCCGGGGTCGACCTGGGGCGGTGTACGTCCGTCGGCGATGTGCGGCCTGTGGTGCCGAGCGGGGTGTGGTGTCAGCATGCCGACGGCGACCTCCTGCGGATCGTCGGTTCCGGCGGCCGCGTGACCGGCGTCGTGACCTCCGAGTCCGAGATCCCCATATCCTGCGACACCGTCGTCGTCGGCCTCGGCTTCTCCTCCCGTGACGTGCTGCTCCGCATGGCCCCATCCGGCAACGTGAGCGCCGTCGGCCCGGCCGCAGCCGCACATCCGCTGCCGCCCTCGCCCACAGAGGGCATCGCCTGCCCTTGCTCGAAGGTGCTCGTCGAGGACTGGCACGGCGTCTGGGACCGCGGCTTCCGCGAGCTGGAGCTGATGAAGCGGGCCAGCCTCACCGGCACCGGTACCTGCCAGGGAAGCGTCTGCGTGCCCCACCTTCGCGCCTTCATAAGCGCGCAGACTGGTGACATACCCCAGCCGTTCACCGCCCGGCCCGCAGCCCGCCAGATCACGCTCGGTGAAGCTGCGGCCGACGTCAACGTCGCCGTGTTCCGCCGCACAGCGCTGCACGAAGAGCACCTGAAGCTCGGCGCGCTGATGGACCGCTTCGCCGGCTGGTGGCGGCCATGGCACTACGGCGACGTCATCAGCGAGTACTGGGCCGTGCGCGAAGGCGTGTCGCTCGGCGATGTGGGCACGCTCGGCAAGATGATCGTGTCTGGGCCCGACGTCGTCGAGTTCCTCGAACGCCTGTACCCGAACCATGTGGCCGACATCAAGCCGGGCCGGTCCCGATACGTGCTTGTCCTGAACGAGCGCGGCCACCTCATGGACGACGGCATGATCGTGCGCGAGTCCGACACCCGTTTCGTGCTCACGTTCACCTCGGGTGGCGCCTCTAATGCGGAGATGTGGGTGCGGGACTGGTTGGAGACGTGGAAGTACGACGTCCACGTGATGGACCGCACCGCCTCGCTCGGGGCGATCAACGTCACCGGACCGTATGCGCGCACACTGTTGCAGCGGGTTGGCCTGGAGGACCCACCGAAGTTCCTGCAGCACATCCATGCATCTGTGGCGAGCGTGCCGTGTCACGTGATGCGGCTGAGCTTCACCGGCGAGGCGTCGTTCGAGCTTCATCATCCGGTCGACCGCTCCGTCGAGCTGTGGCAGGCACTCATGGAGGCCGGCCGCTCGTTGGGGGTGCGGCCGCACGGCCTCCAGGCCCTGCAGGCCCTGCGGCTGGAGAAGGGCCACGTCATCATCGGCATGGACTCGGAGATGGACTCCACGCCCCGCCGCCTCGGCATGGAGTGGGCGGTGAAGATGGACAAGCCCGACTTCCTGGGCCGCGACGCACTGGTCCGCACGCTCGCCCTCCCGGACAACCGGGTGCTGCGGGGCTTCACGATGGCCTCGTCCGATCCCGACGGCTCGCCGCTGCCGGCCCCGATCGACGGCACGCCCATCTGGTACGACGGAAGTGTCATCGGCAATGTCACTTCTTCGTTCACGTCCCCGGGGCTCGGCAAGTCGGTGATGCTCGGCTGGCTGAAGCAGCGCCCGTTCCCCGACGTCGTCACGATCGACGGCCGGCCGGCCACGGTTGCGCCGACGCCGTTCTACGACCCCGAAGGACGTCGTGCCCGTGCCTAACCAAGGCCGAAACCAGCGGTTTGACCCACTCGGTTCGACGGCGCGCGCGAACGGCGTGGTCGTCGCGCGCGAAGTCGGCCCGGCACTCAGAATCTGCACCATTTCGCCCAACTTCGCGCGCGTCCCTGGTGGACTTCGCGCGCCAACGACCGCAAGGAGGAAGCAATGCGCGTGAACATCGGCGACATCCGGCTCTTCGTCGACACGGAAGGCTTGGGGCTCGTACCGGTCGGCCCGGAGATGGTCGAACGGCCGACGCTGATCCTGCTGCACGGCGGGCCCGGCTTCGACCACTCCAGCTTCAAGCCCGACATGGGTGCGGCCTTTGCCGACATTGCGCAGGTTGTGTACTACGACCACCGCGGCCAGGGCCGTTCCGACCGCTCGACACCCGACCGCTGGAATCTCGACCAATGGGCCGATGACCTCGTCGCGCTGTGCGCTGTGCTCGGCATCGTCAAGCCGGTCGTCTGGGGTGTGAGCTTCGGCGGGTTCGTGGCTCTCACGTACGCAACCCGTCATCCGGGCCATGCTGCGAAGGTGATCGCCGACTCGACGGCGGCGCGCATGGACGTCTCGAAGCTGTTGCCGGTGTTCGAGCGGCTTGGCGGCGCGTCGGCTCGGGACGTTGCCGAAGCGTTCTGGCGCGACCCAACCGATGAGGCGATGGGCACCTACATGGCGACTTGCATGCCGCTGTACAACCGGACCACACCCGACGATCAGGCTGACCGGATGGCCCGCTCGATGGCGACGGTCAACTTCGACCTGTTCCGCCACGTCCTGAACAACGAACAGATGACGTTCGATGTTCGGGCCGATCTCGCCAACGTGGCAAGCCCGATCCTCCTGTTGTCCGGTGACGACGATCCGGTCACCCCGACTGCCGCCGCCGAGGAGATCGCGGCTGTCGTGCCCGCGCATCTGCTTCGCTTCGAGCGGTTTGCGAACTGTGGGCACGGCGTGATGCGCGACCAGCCCGAAGCCGCCGGCGCGACGATCCGCGACTTCATCCTGGGGGCAGGATGATGGGCTTCTCGGCCGTCACGGCACACCGAGTCGTCGCCGCGCCGGAAGTGCTCGATGCGTCGGTATGGCCCGAGTGGAGCGATGTCCTACGGCTAGCGGCCGATGAGGCGCTCGTCATTCACGAGGTCGGGGCCGACGTCGTCACGCCGATCATCGACGACCCGTTCGCCATCATCGAGCCCGAGAGCGGGTTCATGGAGTCCTGGTGCGATTCGGAGTGGTTCGCCGCGAGGGTTGCGCCGCACATCGACTGGGCGATTCCCACTCGACCGGCGTTGGCGCAGGGTCTCGTCGCCGGCGTGCCGTGCAAACTCCGGTTCGCGGACGATTCCGTTCTCGTGCTCTGCCTCACCGCCCACGTCCACGAGCTCAAGGAACGATTGGGATGACACGACTGTGAACGAGTTCGTCGAGACACTCCTCGACCTCCAGTGGCACGACCCCACCGATACGAAGCGCGCATACGATGTGGTGATCGTCGGTGGGGGAGGGCACGGCCTGGCGACGGCCTACTACCTCGCCACCCGCCACGGCATCACCAACGTGTGCGTGATCGAGCGTGACTACATCGGGTCCGGCAACTCCGGCCGCAACACCACGATCATCCGGGCCAACTACGGCATTCCCGAGTCGGTGCGCTTCTACCAGCACAGCCTCGAGATGTACCAGCAGCTGGAAGACGAGACCGGCTGCTGGATCATGCATGCCACGAAGGGCATCGTCTGGATGGCCCACACCGAGACGGGCATGCGCCAGGAGCGTGCCCGGGCCATGCTCAACACGGCGATGGGGGCGAAGACCGACCTCGTCGGCCCGAAGGAGTGCAAGGAGATCTGTCCGCAGATCGACCTGTCCGGTGGCGGGAAGTACCCGATCATGGGTGGCTCGTACCACCACGAGGGCGCCTCGGCCCGCCACGACCGGGTCGTATGGGCGTACGCGCAGGGGGCGATGCGCAAGGGCGTTCATGTGCTGCAGCACACCGAGGTCACCGGGCTCATCACCGACGGCGACAGGGTCGTAGGTGTGCATACCACCCACGGCGACATCTCGGCGGGCACGGTGATGAGTGCAGTCGGCGGTCAGGTCACCGGCCTCGCCGCCATGGCCGGCGTCCGCCTGCCTGTGCGCACCCATCCATTGCAAGCCTTCGTCACCAACGGCTACGGGCAGGGCCTCGGCGCCATCGTCAGCTCCACGGAGCTGGCCTGCTATGTGTCGCAGACGGCCCGCGGGCAGATGCTCATCGGTGCCGAGTTCGACCGCCAGCCCAGCTACTCGCGGCAATCGACGTTCAACTTCTTGCAGAGCTGCTCGACCAAGGTCGGCTACCTGCTGCCGTTCCTCAAGAATCTGCGCATTCTTCGGCAGTGGACGGGGATGTGCGACATCTCGTCCGACTTCTCACCGATCATGGGCTTCACGGGCGTCGACGGCTTCGTCATCACCACCGGCTGGGGCACGTGGGGCTTCAAGGCCATCCCGGCCGGCGGCGAGCAGATGGCACAGCTCATCGCCACCGGCCGTACACCGTCGCTGATCGCGCCGTTCGGGCTCGACCGCTTCGCCGCCGACCATGCGATGGCCGACGCCGGCTCGTCGGGCACTCGATGAGCCTCCAGAAGGTCTGTTGATGCTCTGGATCACCTGCCCCAACTGCGGCGCCCGGCCGATCGAGGAGTTCGCGTTCGGCGGCGAGATGCCGCACGTGCCGGACCGCATCACCGACGCTGGCGAGCGCAACCTCGACTACGTCTGGATGTTCGACAACGTCGCCGGCCCGACCGTCGAGCGCTGGTTCCACGACGCCGGGTGCCGCCGTTGGCAGACCGTCCGGCGCGACACGACCACCGACGTGCTGCTCGACCCGTAAGAGCATCGCTGTCGTGAGCCCGCGCACCTCAAATTGCAGAAGCGATGGGCTCAGCGCGTCGACGCGTCGAGGGTGTCGCCCTTCGGGAAGCGCACGACGCGCCGATCGGTGACGAGCGCATCGACGAACGACACCGGAGTGACGTCGAATGCGGGGTTGACGGTCGCCGTGCCGGGCGGCGCGATCGCGACGCCCCGGAAGCCGCGGACCTCGTCGTCGCCCCGGTTCTCGATCTCGATCTGATCGCCGGTCGGGGTGTCCATGTCGACGGTCGATTCGGGGGCGACGACGATGAAGGGCACCCCGGCGTAACGCGCCGCCAGGGCGAGTGCGAACGTGCCGATCTTGTTGGCCGTGTCACCGTTGCGGGCGATGCGGTCGGCGCCGACGAGCACGGCGTCGGCAAAGCCACGGGCGAGCAGGGACGCAGCGGCCGAGTCGACGATCAGCCGGTGGGGCGCGCCCATGCGCTGCAGTTCCCACGTCGTGAGCCGCCCTCCCTGCAACAGCGGCCGGGTCTCCAGCGGAAGCGCCTCGGCTAAACGACCCTGCTCGTGCAGTGTCTGGATCACGGCCAGCGCCGTGCCCCGTTCGATTGCGGCCAGGCGGCCGGTGTTGCAGATCGTCATCACCCGCAGGGGTGCGTCGCCGAGCAGTTCGCGCAGCAGCTCTGCACCGTTCGAACCCATGGCGAGCGACGCCGAAACTTCGTCATCCCGTACCGCATCGGCGGCGGCGAGCGCCGACTCGGCAGACCGGGCCGCGGCCGCCACCCGTGTCGTCATCCGGGCCAGATTCACCGCGGTCGGACGAGCATTGCGGATGCGATCGACCTCACGCTCGAAGGCGACTCGTTCAACGGTCGGATCGTGAAGGCGAGCTGCGAGGGCCACGCCATAGGCACCGGCCACGCCGATCGCCGGCGCGCCACGGACCGCGAGGCGCTTGATGGCGTCGATGAGGGCATCGACGCTCTCACAACGCACGACGCGCTCCGCCCACGGGATCTCGGTCTGGTCGATCAGCTCAACTGCGCCGTTGACCCACGCGACGGTCGGAATGGCAGGGGTGTCGGACGACATCGCCGCAAACCCTAGGTTGTCTGACAACTGGAGGGTTGATGAACGACCGAACAACGTCCACATTCGAGACCACCGGCGACGTCATCGACGAGCTCGTGCGCGCGTCCCGACTCCTCGGCGCCGACCCGTCGCTCGTGCTGCACGGCGGCGGCAACACGTCGGTGAAGGCACCCTGGCACGACATCACCGGCGAGACGATCGACGCGATCTACGTCAAGGGGTCCGGCTGGGACCTGGCCACCATCGAACGGCCCGGCTTCGCGCCGATGCCGCTGAGTCGGCTGCGGGCATTGCTCCGGCTCGATCAGCTGTCGGATCCCGACATGGTGCGCGAGCTGTCGGCCGCCCGCCTCGACCCCGAAGCGCCCCAGCCGTCCGTCGAAGCGCTTCTGCATGCGTTCCTGCCTCACACCGCCGTGCTCCACAGCCATGCTGATCTGATCCTCACGCTTACGAACGTGCCCGACGGCGTCGACCGGGTCCGGACGGTGTTCGGTGACCGCGTCATCGTGGTGCCCTACGTGATGCCCGGCTTCGACCTGGCCCGTGCCGTCGTCGAGCAGTGGGATGTGCAGTCCGGTCCCGACACCGTCGGCATGGTGCTGATGAGCCACGGCCTGTTCACGTTCGGTGACACGTGCCGCTCCGCGTACGACCGTCATGTCGAGCTCATCGACCTGGCGCGGGCCCACATCGACGCCCTGCCCGCGCCTGAGCGCGACCGGGCACAGGCGAGTGCTGCACTCGACGGGGCACACGTCTGCTCGATCGATGCGGTCACGCTGGCCGACCTCCGTCGTGAGCTGTCGACGGTTGCGGGAAGGCCGTTGATCGTCACCAGCCACACCGACGATACCGTGACCCGCTTCGTCGCCCGCGCCGATCTCGCCGACCTGGCGACGCGTGGCCCACTCACCCCCGACCACGTCATCCGCACCAAGCGCATCCCGATGGTCGGCCGCGACGTCGCCGCGTTCACACGCGCGTACACGCAGTTCTTCGACGGCTACCGGCACCGGTCGAGGACGCCGGCGACCATGCTGGACGCGGCACCAAGAGTCATTCTCGACCCGGAGTGGGGGATGCTGACGGTCGGTGGACGCGCCGCCTACGCAGCCATCGCGTCAGACATCTACCACCACACCATCGACGTCCTCAGCGTGTGCGAGGACCGCATCGGAGGATGGGTGCCGCTGGACGCGCCTGACCTGTTCGACGTGGAGTATTGGGATCTCGAGCAGGCCAAGCTGCGTCGTGGTGGTTCCGCGCCGATGCTCGCCGGCCAGGTCGCCGTCGTGACGGGCGCGGCGTCCGGGATCGGGAAGGCCTGCGCCCGGGTGCTGCTGGCCAACGGTGCCGCCGTCGTCGGCCTTGACCGTTCCGAGTCCGTGGCCGACGCGTTCTCCGGTGCGGATTGGCTGGGCGTATGCGTGGATGTCACCGACGCCGCGGCGCAGGACGTTGCGGTCCGCCGCGCCGTCGGGCGGTTCGGCGGCATCGATGTTGCCGTTCTCGCAGCCGGGATCTTCGGCCGGACGGCGCTGATAGCGGAGCTCGAACCAACGGAGTGGCGGGCTGTGCAATCCGTCAACCTCGACGCAACCGCAAATGCTATGCGTGCGTTGCATCCGTTCCTGGCGAGATCACCCGTGGGCGGGCGCCTGGTGCTCATCGGCTCGAAGAACGTGCATGCGCCCGGTGCCGGTGCTGCCGCGTACTCGGCCTCGAAAGCCGCGGTCACGCAGCTGGCGCGTGTCGCCGCATTGGAGTGGGCCGCCGCCGGGATCCGCGTCAACACCGTGCATCCGGATGCGGTCTTCGACACGGCGCTGTGGAGCCCGGAGCTGCTCGCCGAACGCGCCGCCAAGTACGCAATGACCGTCGAGCAGTACAAGAAGCGCAACCTTCTCGGTGTCGAGGTGACCTCCGAGCTCGTGGCCCGCATGGTGCTCCAGCTCGTGGGCCCTGCGTTCACGGCAACGACCGGTGCGCAGATCGCCGTCGATGGCGGCAACGAGCGCACGCTGTGACGTTGTGACCATTGGCGTGCTGGGCCCGCCTCCGCTGGCGCTTCGGCACCCTCACATGTGCCGAAGCTCCGTCACCAGGTGGGCCGGCTGAGTACCCCACCGTCGACGACGAGCACAGCACCGGTGATCCAGCGAGCCAGTGGCGAGGCGAGGAACAGGCAGGCGTCGGCCACGTCCGCAGCGGTTCCCAGCCGCTGCAGGGGCGCGGCTGCCTCCCAGCGGGCGACGCCATCCGGCCACGCCTCTGCCATTCCGGGCCGGTCGATGAGCCCGGGTGCTACAGCGTTGACGCGGATGCCGGTGGGACCGAGCTCGAGCGCTGCCGCTCGCGTGTGGGCCAGCACTGCCGCCTTCGAGGCCGAATAGTGGCTGTGACCCGCGGCCGGCTGGATGCCCTCGATCGAGGCGACGTTCACGACCGAGCGCAAACCTTCGGCGCGCATATGGTTTGCCGCAGCGAGCGTGCATTCGAACACCGCGCCCAGGTTCGCGGCGATCACCTCGTCGAACTCCGCGCGGGTCATGTCGGTAAGCGCCTGCACCGGCTGGAGGCCGGCGTTCGAGATCCACGTGTCGATGCTGCCAACACGCTCAGTGACCATTGCCGCCAGAGAAGCGGCGCCGCCCGGCTGGGCGAGGTCGGCGGCGACACAGAACGCGTCGCGCCCGATCGCGGCGCGGACCGACTCGGCCCCGACCGCATCGCGGTGGTAATGCACGACGACGGTTGCACCCGCTTCGCCGAAGCGCCGGGCAATGCCGGACCCGACGCCGCCCGAGGCACCGGTGACCACCACGACCCGATCCGTAAAATCGAGAACACCGGCGAGCGGTGGCGTGGGCGGGCTGGCGCGCATCGGGGAGGAGCGTACGCTAGGACGCCGGTCCCAATCCGGTGCGCGGCCACCGAAGACCGATCCCAGGAGACCCCGTGGACTCGCCAACGATTGACCCGTTCGACCTCGCGGCCGAGGCCGCGGCCACGCTCGCGTTGCGCACCGGCCGCGATCACCATGACGTGATGATCGTGCTCGGCTCGGGCTGGCAGGCGGCCGCCGAGGTGCTCGGCGAAGGGATCGACCTTGCGATGGCCGAGCTGCCGGGGTTCGCGACACCGTCCGCCGGCGGCCATGGTGCGACGATCCGCTCGCTCCAGGTGGGCGAGAAGAACGTGCTGTGCTGCTTCGGCCGGCTGCATCTCTATGAGGGCCACCGGCCGGCACAGGTCGTCCACGGCGTGCGGACGGCGGCGGCCGCGGGCTGCACAACGCTCGTGCTCACCAATGCTGCCGGGTCGCTGCGCACCGACTGGCCGATCGGACAGGTCGCGCTCATCAGGGACCACATCAACCTGACGGGGCAGTCGCCGCTCGTCGGCCCGCACCCGCCCGAGCAGTATGGGTCGCGCTTCGTCGACATGAGCGCTCCCTACGACCCCGCATTGCGGGCGTTGGCCCGCGGGGTCGATCCGACGCTCGACGAGGGCATCTATGCAGGGTTCCTCGGCCCCCAGTTCGAGACCGCAGCCGAGGTCCGCATGGCCGGCATCCTCGGTGCCCACCTCGTCGGCATGTCGTCGGTGATGGAGACGATCGCGGCCGCCCACTTGGGCATGCGTGTGCTCGCGCTCTCCCTGGCGACGAACCTCGCGGCGGGGCTGAGCGGCCACCCGCTGAGCGGGGAAGAGGTGTTCGCCGCGGCGCGGGCCGCCACGCCGCGCCTGGCCGCGATGCTCGGAGGCGTCACCGAGGCGGTGGCGGCTACCGCATGAGCGAACCATACGCCCGAGCCGCGGCCGAGCTCGCGGAGGTCGACCTGGCCATCACCCACGCCACGGTCGTCACCATGGACGATGCCGCAACGGTGCTCCGAGACACCACCATCATCGTCAACGACGGGACCATCGTCGAGCTCCTCGACAGCCACCTTGCTCCCGGCCCTCTCGCAACTGGCCTCCCCGCGACCGGCCCGCGGCTGCGTGCCCGACGCGTGCTCGACGCCGCCGGCGCAATCGTGATGCCAGGCATGGTGAACGCGCACGCCCACCTCGCAATGACCATGTTCCGCGGGCTGGCCGACGACTGCGACCTCGACGGGTTCCTTGCCACCATGCTGCCGGTGGAAGGTGCGGTACTGAGTGCACAGACTGTCGCAGTGGCGTCGAGGCTGGCTGTCGCCGAGTCGCTCCGCGCCGGCATCACCACCACCCTCGACATGTACTTCTTCCCGGAGGAGACACACACCGAAGCTTCGGCCGGCGGCCTCCGACTCCATGCCGGACCGGTGTTCCTCGAGTTCGCCGGACCGGATCGACGGGCGTTCGCCGACCGGATGGCATGGGCCCGCGACTGGCTCGCGGAGGCGCAGCCCGGTGGTGCATGGCTGCAGCCACACAGCACCTATCTGCTCGAGGAGAAGCAGCTGCGCGCCATCGCCGAGTTGGCCGACGAGACCGGCGCTCGCATCAACGTGCACGCGTCCGAGACGGCGGCCGAGGTTGCGCAGGTACTCGCCCGGCACGGTCGCCGGCCGATCCGTGTGCTCGACGACTGCGGGCTGCTCGGTCGTCGCACGGTGCTGGCCCATGGTGTCCATCTCGACGATGAAGAGATCGCGCGCATTGCCGCGAGCGGTGCGTCGGTGGTGCACAACCCGGCCTCGAACGCGAAGCTGGCGAGCGGCACGGCGCGGATCCCCGATCTGCTCGCGGCCGGCGTGAACGTTGCGTTGGGCACGGACGGCCCGGCCTCCAGCAATGACCTCGACCTGCTCTTCGCCATGCGCCTCGCCGCATACGTGCAGAAGACCGTCCGAAGAGACGCAACCGTCGTGGATGCACACACCGTGCTACGCATGGCCACCGTGAACGGCGCCCGTGCCCTCGGCCTCGGCGAAGGCCACGGCCGGATCGCGATCGGTTCGCCCGCCGACCTGGTCGTCCTGTCGGCCGAGGCGGCATCGCTTGCACCCGCGTACGACCCGCATTCGGCGATCGTGTACGCCGCCAGCCGTGCGGAGGTCGATACCGTGATCGTTTCGGGGAAGGTCGTGGTGGTAGGCGGCCGCACGACGAACATCGACGCGTCCGACGCGGCAAGAGCGGTTAGCGCGCTGCAGCCGACGATCCTCGCGGCGATGCCGTGACTCCCGAAGGGCTGAGCGCCGCGGACGTGATCGCCACGTTCGGCCTGGAGCCGCTGCCGGTCGAAGGTGGCCTCTACCGACGCTGGTACTGCGCCTCCGATGTTCTGCGCGCGGATGCTGTAAGTACCAATGATACGCGCGCGGATGATATGCCCGCTGATGATATGTCCGCATATAATATGCGCGCAGACAAGCCAACCGGCACGGCGATCGTGGCCATGATCACCGACGAGCAGCAATCCTTCTCCGCCCTGCACCAGCTGAAGACCGACGAGCTGTGGCACTTCTACGTCGGCGACCCCCTCGTCCTCGTGCTGCTCGAACCTGGCGGCACGAGCCGTCGCGTCGTGCTCGGCCATGACATCGGGGTAGGGCAGATGCCCTTCGCCGTGGCGCCGCGTGGTTGCTGGTTCGGGGCCGACCTTGCGCCCGGTGGGTCGTTCGCCGTCTTCGGCTGCACGATGGCCCCGGGGTTCACGCCCGACGACTTCCGAGGCGGCGTGCTCGACGAGCTGTTGGCCGGGTGGCCGCACGAGGCCGATGCGATCCACCGTCTGCACCGCGTCGACGAGCCGCTGTTCATGCCCGGCGCGGTCGATGACCCCCAACCGCCCGCCTGAACAGCCTACGATCACCGGCACGCACCACCAGCTCCACCTACCCACCCAGGAAGGGATCTATGAACCACGCAAAGATTGCCGCCGCACTGTTCGCGAGCGTCCTCGTCGTATCCGCATGCAGCAAGGACAAAGCCGCCGACACCACTGCAGCGGCTGCCGAAACGACCGTGGCCGCCGCTGCCGATACCAGCGCAGCAGCGGTTGCCGAAACGACTGTGGCCGCCGCTGCCGATACCACCGCAGCAGCAGCTGACACCACCGCGGCAGCCGCTACGGACACGGCCGCCGCCGTCGACACCTCGAACGTCGACTGCAAGGCCGCCGACTCGCTGTGCGTAGGTCTCGTCACCGACCTCGGCAAGGTCGACGACAAGTCGTTCAACCAGTCCGCATGGGAGGGCGCCAAGCAGGGTGCCGCGGCCATTGGCATGAAGTCCGAGTACATCGAGAGCAACGCCCAGACCGACTATCCCGCCAACATCAAGCAGCTCATCGACAACGGCAACAAGGTCATCATCACGGTCGGCTTCGCCCTCGGCGACGACACGATCAAGGCGGCCAAGGCCAACCCGACGCTGAAGTTCATCGGCGTCGACCAGTTCCAGGGCGCGGCCGTCGACAACGTCACCGGCCTCGTGTTCAACGAGGACAAGGCCGGTTTCATGGCAGGCGCGCTCGCAGGCCTGCTCACGAAGACCAACACGGTCGGCGCCGTCGTGGGCACCGACACCGTCCCGCCGGTCGTGGCCTACACCAAGGGCTGGGAGAACGGCGCCAAGTACACGAACCCGAAGGTGAAGGCCATCAGCGTGTACCACCCGGCCGGCGACAACGCCTTCAACGATCCGGACTGGGGCGCGACCAATGCCAAGCAGATCCTCGATCAGGGTGCCGACATCATCTTCGGTGCTGGCGGCAACACCGGTAACGGCGCGCTCGCCGAGATTGCGAAGAAGAGCGGCGCCTTCTGTGTCGGCGTGGACAGCGATCAGTGGGAGACCGTCCCGGCCGCCCATCCATGCCTGGTCACCAGCGCCATGAAGCTGATCACGCCCGGCGTGGTCGACCTCGTGAAGGCGGCCAAGGACGGCTCGATCAAGGGTGGCAACTTCTTCGGGGCCACGGGCATCGCCCCGTTCCACGACTTCGACGCCAGCATCTCGCAGGAGGTCAAGGACAAGATGGCGAAGATCGTCGCCGACGTGCAGTCCGGCACGCTGGCCACGGGCTACACGCCCTCCTGATCCGATGACGCGCACAGGGGATCGGGGCACGCGCCCGGGTCCCCGGTGCTGCGCTCCCGAATGCTCGCCCGCCTCCGCTCCTCGTCGCTCTCCCTGGCCGCTGTCGCGCTCGGCCTGCTGATCGGCGCTGTCCTCGTCGCCATCCAGGGGAAGAACCCGTGGACCGCGGCCAGTGCGATCTACCACGGTTCCATGGACGGCACCCAGCCGATCGGGCGCACGCTCGACAAGGCCAGCCCGCTCATCTGCACCGGCCTCGCGGTGATGGTCGCCCTCAAGGCCGGACTCTTCAACATCGGCGCACAGGGCCAGGTCGTCACCGGCGCAATCGTGTCGGGATATGTGGGCTACGCAGTGAAGGTGCCGGCGCCGTTCGCTGTCGTCATCGCGATCGTGTTCGGCTCGCTCGCGGCAACGCTTCCCGCGCTCCTCGCCGGTGTGCTCAAGGCCACCAGAGGCGTGCACGAGGTCATCTCCACCATCATGTTGAACACGGTCGTCTTCGGGCTTGCCGAGTGGCTCTCAGGTCCTCGCGGACCGTGGAAGAAGCCCCGTGCCGGATTCCCCCGGACGCCGGACATCCGTACCCAGGCCAACATCCCGCATGTGCACCACCTGCCGATCAGCTTCCTCATCGCCGTCGCCGCGGTGATCGTCGTCTGGGTGCTGCTCGGCCGTACGACGATCGGGTTCCGGCTCGCCACCGTGGGCGCCAACAGGCACGCTGCGCACTACGCCGGCATCTCCGTCGCCTCGACCGTGATCCTGGCCATGGCCATCTCCGGCGGGCTCGCCGGGCTCGCCGGCTCCATCCAGTCGCTCGGTGTCGTCGGCTACTACACGAACGGATCGGCTACCGGCCTCGGCTTCGACGGTATCACCATCGCCCTCCTTGCCCGCATCAAGCCAACCGCGGCCATTCCCGCCGCCGTGTTCATCGGGGCCATGCGGGCCAGCAACACCGCCCTGCAGTCCGAGGCCAAGATCGCCCCCGAGATCATCGATGTCGT
>JAYTFI010000249.1:0-4721 GCA_043734485.1 Acidimicrobiales bacterium
CACGGCCACCCGAGGTTGAGCGGTCGCCTGGGCAATGCCACCGAGGCTGGTGATGACCGAACCCTTCACCCCCGCCATCGCATCCTCGGGTCGGACACCCAGCCAGCCAGCCAGTGTCACGTAGTAGTCCGCCATCGACACGGTCGCCTTTGCGTTGCCGTTCTCGTCGAGACGGCCGAAGTCCACCGGCAGGCCATGGCGACCGGATGTGACCGGACCCATCAGCAGCATCGTCGACGCGGTGCCATGGTCGGTTCCCCCTCCGTTGGCCTCCGGTCGGCGGCCGAACTCGCTCGTCGTCGGAACCATTCGGTGCCGCGTGGCTCGAGCCACCCCTCGGTCGGCTCGCCAAGCAAGCGATGGATTCCTCAGTTCGCGAATCGTTCCATCAGGGCGACAATTCGTTCGTCGCCGTCGCAAGGAAGGTCGAGGACCAGAAGGCGCTCGTAGTGGCGTTCGACCTGAGCGATACTGCGCAGAGCAAAGGACACGCACTCCGCGACATCGGGCTTGCCGGCCAGGTCACCTTGCGCACCGGGCCGCTGCGGCTCGACTTCCTCGTCGAAGAGGTCGTTGCCGGCGTGCGTGACGATGGCTGCCGTGTGACGCAGCAAGTCGAGCGCACCGCGCCGATCACCATCGGTGCCGACTACGGCTTACTGCGCCAGGCCCTCGACACGCTCGTACGCAACGCCGTGGCGCGGGCGACGTCGGTCGAGGTGGCGCGGTGTCGGCGACCGCTGCCTCATCACCGTCGACGATGACGTCCCGGGCATCCCGCCCGATCTCCTCCCTGTCGTCTTCGACCGATTCCGTCGAGGCGACACGAAGGGCGGAGTGGGTCTCGGCATGGCCATTGCGAAGCGCATCGTCGAGATGCACCACGGGACGGTGACGGCCGAGAACCGCGAGACCGGTGGCGCCCGGGTGACGCTGGATCCACCAGTAGGTACAAGCTGACGGAGGCCGGCATGCACGGACCGCCGTGATCGATTCGTCATGGCCAAGCGTGGATCATGGGGCGATTCGACGGGAGTGCGTCCGCCAGGGCTTTGAGGTCTGTTTCGTCGCCCGTGAGAACCGAGTCCTTCAAGCGGACCGCGAGGACCACGATGTGCGCATCGACGACGTCACCGGTACCAGCGCGTGCGAGCAAGAGGCCTACCGCTCTCCCGTCGTCGAGTGGATGGACTTCGACCGTCTTGAGAAACGCCGCCAGTCGAGCTTGACGCTGACCATTTCTCCATACTTGAGCAACAACGGGATCGGTCGTGTGCAGCGCAATACGACGCCGTTGAAGCGCCGTGATCAAGACACGGGCAGGCTCCTCGTTGCGATCAACCGAGATGAGAAACCCAGCGTCGAGAATCACAGGTTGTAGCGGCCACTCATCGCTTCGACATCTGCCTCGTTCACCGGTCCAGCATCGCGTTGCCAATCGGCGAGGAAGGCGCCCAGCGCCTCGTGGCGGTCAACATCTTCGGCAAGATTTCGCAGAGCGGTTCGGATTGCGTTGGAACGTCCGCCGAACGAAGCGGCGAGCTTGTCGAGGAGCTGTTCGTCGTCGGCGTCGAGCCGCACGGTTGTCGTACTCATGAGACGAGTGTAATACAGTTGTGCTACATCATGCAAGCGTAGTTACGTCGACATACCACCCATTCCGATCGCCCAACCTGAGTCCATCGGCGATCCAAAGCAGCGGCTCCCCGGAGGGCTTCTCGGTGCTCGAACACGACGGAGGGCTGCCGAGTGCGTTGCCGGGCAATGGTGCGACGGTCGTCGTTGTCGTCCTGGCGGCTTTCGATGGTCAGCCGCGGCACTGAACGAGCTTGAAGGTCTCGGACGATCTGGGGCAGACAGAGATCCTGCACGTGAACTCCGTCGTGCCGTGTACGGCCCGCCACGACGCCATTGACCCGGATGGGCATCGCAGCGAACGCTTCCAAAGCCGTGCGCATGTTCGATCGAGTTCTTGACGGAACTCTTCGGTGGGGTCAGCTCGCCGGGGCGTAACCAGGGCGCAGACGGAAGCTGTTCTCCTCCAACGTCCCCGGAAGCACCTTCACCAGCACGATGCCGCGCTCGTCGATCGAGACCACCTCGGCCACCGCCGGGTCAGCATCTTCATTCCCGACGACGATGAACATTCCAGGGACAAGGGCGAGGCCGCCCTCGATGGCCGAGTCGATCGTCAACACCCCGTCCGCCACGTCCGTCCACTGCAACGCTGCCAGCTCTGCGCGCCTGGCACCCGTCACCGCCGCAAGGCGCAGCATCAACCCGACCTCCGCGCCGATCTCGTCGCCGGCCGTGATGACACGCCGTACGTCGCCGCCGACATGACCCCTCGCGGGGCGACCTTGCGCGCATCCAACTCCGCCAACGACGCAACGTTGCGCGACACCCAACCCCAACGCACCGCTTGCGTGAGCGCGGCCCGCAGCACGCCATGCACGTTGCGGATCGAGACGTCGGCGAGACCGTCATCTCGTAAGCGCGCATGCCACCGCTCGACATCCTCGATCGTCAAACGTGCCACCGACAGCCGCGCAATGCGATCGCCGTTGATCCGCGCTCGACCCGCGACAGCTGATCACCACGCGATGCCGGAGCCCACGTCGCATCGTGCTTGCGCACCCACGCCTCCAGCACATCAGAAACCGAGCGACCGGCCGCACGACCAGCAGGAGCAACGATGAGCTCAGCCGCGACCCGCAGCGCTTCCTTCTTCGTGCCACGAACGGTTCGCGAAACCTGCGTCGGCGAACCGTCAGGAGAACGCCCCGTGAAGGCGCGCACCTCCCACACTCCAGGCTTGCGTTCGCGAATCGTCGCCACACTCGGAAGTGCAACGACGATGTGAGGCAGTCGGGATTGTTAGTAGGGATGACCAGACGGACTAGCCGATACTGGACGGACGAGAACTACTCGATCCTCAAGCCGGATATGGCTCGTGCGATGACGAGCTGCTGGATCTCCGAGGTCCCTTCGAAGATCGTGTGGATCTTCGCATCGCGGTGCCACCGCTCCACCGGATACTCACGCGTGTACCCGTATCCGCCCAGGATCTGGATCGCTTCTTCTGTCACTCGAACTGCCACTTCAGAGGCCTTGTACTTCGACATCGAACCTTCGCCGTTCTGGAAGCCACCGTTCTTCGCGAGCCACGCGGCGCGCCAGATCAGCAGACGGGAGGCGTCGATTTCCACGGCCATGTTGGCCAGCTTGAAGGCGATCGCCTGGTTCATGATGATTGGCCGGCCAAAGGCCTTGCGCTCCTTTGCATAGTCGAGTGCGAACTCATACGCAGCTCGGGCCACACCGAGGGCCTGGGCGCCAACGGTGGGTCGGGTGGCCTCGAACGTCGCCATCGCCGGCTGCTTCTGGCCGGAATGCCCCGCCTGCCGAGCTCGGGCGAGCTTCTCGTCGAGGCGTTGCGACCCGCCCAGCAGGAACGAGCCTGGCACGCGGACTTCGTCGAGCACTACCTCGGCGGTGTGCGAAGCGCGAATGCCATGCTTTTTGTACTTCTGCCCCATCGACAGGCCCTTGGCCTCCTTGGGGACGATGAAGCTGGCCTGTCCGCGACCCCTCAGTTCGGGGTCGACAGCGGCCACGACGACGTGGATGTCAGCGATGCCGCCGTTCGTGATCCACGCCTTCGTGCCGTTGATCACCCATTCGTCCTTCTTCTGGTCGTAGACGGCCCGGGTGCGAAGCGAGGAGACATCGGAGCCGGCGTCGGGCTCCGACACGCAGAACGCGCCGAGCTTCACGTCATCGGCCGTGCCGTAGCACTGCGGGACCCACTCGATCATCTGCTCCGGCGTGCCGTTGGCCGCGATGCCCGCTGCGGCGAGCCCGGAACCCATGATCGAGAGGCCGATGCCGGCGTCACCCCAGAACAGCTCCTCGACAGCAACGGGCATCGTGATACCGGTCGGGTCCGCCATCGCGTTCATGAGGAAGTCGACCCCGTACAGGCCGATCTCGGCCGCCTCCTTCACGACTGGCCAGGGGAACTCCTCACGCTCGTCCCACTCGTGGGCGACGGGTCGGATCACGTCTTCGGCAAAGTCGTGGACCCACTTCTGGATCTGCAACTGATCGTCGTTGAGCGAGAGCGAGAAGTCGGACATCGTGCCTCCGTCGGCGCGTCGCCGCCTCAGGTTGAGGCCGGCGGGGGACTCTGGTGCCGAACCAGAATCCGGTCGGGCGTTCGCCAATGCTAACCCGCCGATTCGCTAACTACGAGCAAACGCTCGGTTTCGATCGCGAGTCGGTGCCGTCACCGGCCGGCCGGCGGAACGCAGCAGCAGCACTGCAACCGCAAATAGCACCGCGCCACCGATGAACGGCGCGCTCACCCCGATGTGGTCGAACGCGAGCCCGCCGGCCAGTGGCCCGAACACCCGGCCCAAGCTCCCCCACGACTGCTGGACGCCAAGCACCTCACCGCGATGGTCGGGGTCGATGCGACCGGCGATGGTGGCGGTCATCGTCGGCGAAGCAAGGCCCTGCCCCACCGAAAGCAGGACCAGCGCCACGATCAGAACGCCCCACCCCCGAGATGCGGCCAGCACGAGCAGACCGACCATGGTCGTGACCATCCCCAACCGCAGCAGCGGCAGCTCACCGACCCGGCGGACAGCGGGACCGACAAGCCCGCCCTGGACGATGCTCAGCACGACCCCCACGATGACGAAGGCGATGCTGGACGT
>JAYTFI010000250.1:0-5578 GCA_043734485.1 Acidimicrobiales bacterium
CACGACCCGGCTTGCATACTTCACCTTGTCGATGTCGTAGACGCCGACCGCCATCATCTGCGTGAGCATCGGCAGGATGGCGCCGATCATCGGGTACGCGCCGGCAGAAGCAGTGACGTCGCCCTCGAGACCGGTGATCTTGCCGTCCTTGGTGACGCCAAGCTTCGCGGTCATCACGAAGTCACGGCCGTGGACGAGCGAGACGAGGTCTTCCGAGCGGGTCTCGGCCCATTTCACCGGGCGTCCCAACGCCCGGGCGGCGGCAGCCACCGCGATGTACTCGACGTAGACGGCGGCCTTCGGCCCGAAGCCTCCGCCGACCCACGGGCACAGCACCCGGATCGACTCCGGTGTCATGCCCAGCGCACCGGCCAACTCGCCATGTGCGGCATGCGGCGCCTGGTGCGAGAGCCAGACGGTCAGGCCACCGTCGGGCTCGCCGGGAACGGCCAGCGCGCCGTTGGTCTCCATCGGCACGGCGGCGAGGCGTTGGCTCACCATGGTGACCTCGGCGACCACATCGGCCCCTTCGAAGGGGTCCACGTCGGCGCCATGCTCGGTTCCGAAGCACACGTTCGAGCCATGCTCCGGGAACAACAGCGGCGCGTCCGGTGCGAGGCCGTCGAAGGCCGTCGTGAGCACCTTCAGGGGTTCGTAGTCGATGACGACCTGCTCGGTGGCATCGACGGCCTGTGACTTGGTCTCGGCCACGACCGCGGCGACGATGTCGCCGACGAAGCGGACCCGGTCGGTGGCGAACACCGGCCGGTTGAACAGCGGCGGCATCATGGCGAAGCCCTGATGTGCGGCGAGCCCGAGATCGTTCCCGCGTGAGTGGTATACGGCCACAACACCGGGCATCGATTCGGCCGCGTGCACATCGACGGCGGTGACCTCGGCGTGCGCCATGGTGGAGCGCACGAAGGCGACATGCAGCGTCCCCGCCGGCACCATGTCGTCGAGGTACTTCCCGCTGCCTGTGAGCAGCGTCGGATCCTCCAACCGCTGGACTGCATTTCCCAAGATCGAGCCGGCTGCCATGACGTTTCTCCCTGTGTCCGTATGTCCAACTGCCGAACGACCTCGCTGTCGTTCGACGTTCCGAACTCTGGCACACTCCGCCCGCGTATGCCGTGTCCTGCGTCACGTCGCCAGTCCGTAGTCAAGATCGACGGGCGTCGGGCCGGCACACCAGGATTGTGCGATGACCGAGCACCCTGAGGCAATCGAGGACGAGAAGCGCGCTGCGGCGGAAGCGGCGGCCTTGCTGGTGGAGGCAGGCATGACCGTTGGCCTCGGCACGGGTTCGACGGTCGCCTATCTGCTCGCCGCACTCGGCCGGCGGGGGCTTGCCATCCGGTGCGTCGCCACGTCGCCCCGCACCGAACTCGAGGCACTGCGCTGCGGGCTCCGGGTGGAGCCGTTCGGCGAAGGCACCCCGGCCATCGACCGCCACGACCGCCACGACCGCCACGACCGCCACGACCGCCACGACCGCCTCGACCGCCTCGACATCGCCATCGACGGCGCCGATCAGATCGACCCGACCGGCTGGCTCGTCAAGGGCGGCGGCGGCGCCCACACCAGGGAGAAGATCGTGGCTGCGGCCGCGGACCGATTTGTCGTCATCGCCGATTCGAGCAAGCCGGTGAATGCGCTGCACGGCCGCATACCGGTCGAGCTGCTGGCATTTGGTATCGCATCGACACGGCGCCGATGCCCGGAAATCCGGCTCCGTGACGGACCGCGGAGCCCCGACGGCGGGATCATCGGCGACTGGGACGGCGACCTCACCGACCTGATCGCCGCGGCCGCCGCCCTCGCCGCTATCCCCGGAATCGTCGGCAACGGGCTGTTCCCGCCCGCGATGGTCCACGACGTGCTGATCGCCCGAGGAACCGGGATCGAACACCGCGCAATCACACGCTGACCCGCTCGGGGCAGGGGTCGAGGACCGTCGAAAGGCGGCCGGCCGGTGGGACTACCGCGTCAGAGCGCCTCGTGGTCGAGCTCGCCGGTGCGGATCCGAAGGATCGAGTCGACTGTGGTGATCCAGATCTTGCCGTCGCCGATCTTGCCGGAGCGGGCCGCGGCCATGATCGTCTGGGCCACCCGATCGGCGTTGACGTCGTCGGTGACGATCTCGATACGCATCTTCGGGAGGAAGTCGACCTTGTACTCGGCGCCTCGGAACACCTCTGTGTGCCCCCGTTGGCGACCGTGGCCACGGACCTCAGTGAGGGTGATGCCCTCGACGTCGATGGCATGCAGCGCGTCGGTGACGGGTTGGACCATGTGGGGCTTGATGACGGCCGTTACGAGTTTCATGGGGTGTACTCCTTCGAGGCGGTGACCGGCGTGCCTGCGGTGTAGCTCGACGGCGAGTAGCCCTTCGCCAAGTAGTCCTCGTGGTAGGCGAAGCCGCCATGCTCGTGAAGGTCCAGCCCCTCAAGCTCGATCTCCTCGGCCACCCGGAGGGTCTTCGTCGCCTTCACCGCGTACATGAGGGCGAAGCCGGCCACGAGCGTCACACCGGTGATCACGGCACTGCCGATGAGTTGCGAACCGAGCTGGGTGAAGCCGCCGCCGTAGAACAGGCCCGTCACGAGAACCGACTTGTCCGCTCCTCCCGGCGCCGGTAGGCCGTAGCTGCCCGAGGCGAAGAGACCGAGCGACAGCGTGCCGAAGATCCCGCAGAACCCGTGGACGGCGACGGCGCCGATCGGGTCGTCGATGCGCAGCCACTCCATCAGGTCGACGCCGTACACCACCACCACCGCAGCGATGCCACCGATGCAGATGGCTCCGAACGGCGACACCCAGTAGCAGGGTGCTGTGATCGCCACCAGGCCGCCGAGGAAGCCGTTGATCGTGATGCCCGGGTCCCAGGTCTTCGTTCGGGGATACATGACGAACAGGGCCACCAGTGCGCCGGCGCACGCCGCAAGGGTCGTGTTGGCCGCGACTCGGCCCATCCCCTCGAAGTCCATTGCAGAGAGCGTGCTGCCGGGGTTGAACCCGTACCAGCCGAACCAAAGGATGACGCCGCCGACCGCAGCGATGGTCATGTCATGGCCGACGAACATCGAACCGCCGTCCCGCTTGAACCTGCGGCCGATGCGGGGCCCGAGCGTTATGGCGCCGGTGAGTGCGACCATCCCGCCGATGGTGTGGACGACGGTCGAGCCGGCGAAGTCACGGAACGGCGTTTGCATGGTGCCGAGCCAGCCACCCGGTCCCCAGACCCAGTGTCCGAAGATCGGATAGATGAAGCCGCTGACACCGACGCTGTAGAGCAGGTCGCCGACGAAGCCGGTACGGCCGACCATGGCACCGGAGGTGATGGTCGAGCAGGTGTCGGCGAAGGCGAACTGGAACAGGAAGAACGCAAGGAAGGCAACGCCGGAGGTGCCATAGGTGGAGGGGATGCCATGAAGGAAGAAGAACTTGTGGCCGATGAACTTGTTGCCGTCACCGAACATGAAGGCGAAGCCGAAGGCCCAGAACAGGATCCCGCACAACGCCGTGTCGACGATGCACTCGACGAGGATGTTCACCGTCTCCCGGGTCCGGGCGAAGCCGGCCTCGAGCATCATGAAGCCGGCCTGCATGAAGAACACGAGGAAGGCCGTGACGAGCACCCAGAGCGTGTTGAGCGGGTTGATCAGGTCGTCGGCCTTGGCTGCTGCCGCATGGATGCCGGTTGCCGCGCTCGCCTCGGTCCCGAAGTACGACATGAGGAACTTGGCTGCGAGGAACACCGCCCCGATGCCGATCAGCTTGCCCCCGAGCAGGGCCGCGAACAGCTTTCGCGACTCGCTCTGCTTCATGTGCATCCCGAAACGCTTGATCATGGACCGCAAGGTACGGAACAGAGATGTCGGAACCCTTTCCACTCGGTGAACGGAACGTGTCGACCTCGTATCGCTGGACCACCAACCGCGTCGCCGGAACGAGGGCGGGGACGTGTGGCACGATCACCGCATGGGGAACAACATCGGACTACTTCTCGCAAAGCGGGCCTTCCTGCAGCCCGACGCCGAGGCGCTCGTCGACACCGGCACCAACCGCCGCTTCACCTTCCGCGAGCTGAACGAGCGAGCGAACCGCTGCGCCCACGCGTTCACCGAACTGGGCGTGCGCAAGGGCGACCGCGTGGCGCTTCTGATGATGAACTCGACCGAGTTCCTCGAGAGCTTCTTCGCGCTCGCCAAGCTGGGCGCCATCGTCGTACCGCTCAACTGGCGGCTCGTGCCCGACGAGCTCGAGTTCATCCTCAAAGATGCCGGGGCCACGCTCGTGATCGCGGGCGGGGAGTTCGCTGAACAGGTCACCGAACTGCACGCGCGAGGTGACGCGACCGACGTGACGACCTGGCTGCACGTCGGCGCCGCCGGAATCCGTCCGCCGTTCGCGCTCGACTACGCAACCATCGTGAGCGGACGCAGCCACGACGAGCCGGTGATCGGGGCCTTCGACACCGACCTGCTCTACATCATGTACACATCGGGCACCACGGGCCTACCGAAGGGTGTGATGCATTCGCACGACACGCAGCTGTGGTCGGTGCTCACGGTCGCAGCGACCGCCGACTACCGCCTCGGCGACCGGTACATCAACCCGATGCCGATGTTCCACGTCGGCGCGCTCACGCCTGTTCTTACGTGCACATACAAAGGGGTCACCCATATCCTCATGCGGACGTTCGATCCCGCAAAGGCGTGGGAGATCATCGACTCGGAACGGGTCAACACCGGGCTCATGGTCCCCGCCATGCTCGGATTCATGCGCCAGATCCACGACCCGGCGAAGCACAAGCACAAGGACCTCCGCTGGGTGATGAGCGGCGCGGCGCCGGTACCTGTCAGCCTCATCGAGGCCTACGTCGAGCTCGGGGTCGAGATCCATCAGGTGTACGGCTCGACCGAGACCTGCGGACCGGCCTGCCTGACGTCGCCGGAGTACGCCATCGTGAAGGCCGGCTCGACCGGTAAGGCGTTCTTCCACACCGACGTGCGAGTGGTCGATCCCGACGGCAGGGATTGCGCTCCTGACGAACCGGGCGAAGTGCTCGTACGGGGGCCGCACATCATGGTCGGCTACTGGAACCGGCCGGAGGCGACAGCCGAGACGCTGGTCGACGGCTGGCTTCACACCGGCGACGTCGCCATCATGGACGCCGAGGGCTTCGTCACCATCCAGGACCGGATCAAGGACATGATCATCTCGGGTGGTGAGAACGTCTACCCGGCAGAGATCGAGAACGTGATCCTCGGACTGGCCGGTGTCGGCGAAGTCGCTGTGATCGGCCTGCCGTCAGCGAAGTGGGGCGAAACCCCACTGGCCGTCGTCGTGCGGACCGACCCGAACCTCACTGCGGTCGACGTCCTCGCACACTGCAACGGCAAGCTGGCCCGCTTCAAGATGCCGACCGCCGTCGAGTTCGTGGCCGTGATTCCGCGGAACGCGACGGGCAAGACGCTGAAGCGCGAGCTGCGGGTGCAGTTCCCCGGATAGACGCGGAATCGAGCACAGCGCTGAAGCGCGAGCTGCGGGTGCAGTTCCCCGGATAGACGCG
>JAYTFI010000251.1:0-1859 GCA_043734485.1 Acidimicrobiales bacterium
GTCGGTCTCGACATCGGGATCGGTCTGCTCGGCTCCACGCTCCTCGGCCTCGGCACCGAGGCGCAGAAGGCGTACTTCCTGCCGAAGATCCTCAGCGGAGAGCATCGGTGGTGCCAGGGCTTCTCCGAGCCGAACAGCGGCTCCGACCTCGCCGGCCTCGGCACCAAGGCCGAGCTCGACGGCGACGAATGGGTCATCAACGGACAGAAGATCTGGACGTCCGAGGCCCACCGGGCGAACTGGATCTTCGTGCTCGCGAGGACCGCGCCCGACGAAGCGAAGCACAAGGGCATCACGTTCCTGCTCGTCCCCATGGACCAGCCCGGGATCGAGGTGCGCGAAGTCACGAACATCAATGGGAGCCACGACTTCAACGAGGTGTTCTTCACCGATGCCCGCGCCCCGAAGGAGAACGTCGTCGGCACCGTGCACGACGGGTGGAACGTCACCTCCTACCTTCTCGGGTTCGAGCGCGGCGTCAACGTCACGACGATCGCGATGCTCTACCGCTCCGAGCTCGACCGCCTTCTCGACGCCGCGAAGCTGCTCGGCCGGAGCACCGACCCGGTGATCCGCCAGCGTCTCGCGCACGCGTACATCCGGGTCGAGCTCATGCGCTACGTGGGCCTTCGCACGCTGACGGCACTGGTCAACGGCAAGGAGACCGGACCGGAAGGCTCGATCTTCAAGCTCATGTGGTCCGAGCACCACGTGGCAGTCACCGAGCTCGCCCTCGACATCATCGGCGCCGACTCGATGGCACCGTCCGGCCGCATCCCGGCGAACTTCTTCATCGATCTCCACGGCGCGCCATACTCGCCCCTTTCGTGGGTATGGACATTCCTCGCCGCTCGCTCGGACACCATCCGGGGCGGCACTTCCGAGATCCAGCGAGGCATCATCGGCGACCGCGTCCTCGGGTTGCCGCGCGAGCCTCGCGCCGACACCGGGCCCTGGTCCAAGATCCCCCGTTGACCGGACCGAACCCTCGCGACAATCCGACCATCCCCAATGTCACTGGAGACCACATGACCGAAGCGCCGCCCCTCGTCCAACGACTCGACCACATCATCTTCTGTGCTCGCGATCGCCATGCATGGGCCGAGGACATCGAGCGCGTCCTCGCGCTCCCACGCGGGCGTGGCCGCGACACCGACGAGTGGGGGTTCTCGAACTGGGAGTTCGACGTCGGCGACGGCTTCCTCGGCCTTGTCTCGCCCGACGGTGAAGGCACGCTGCTCAACCGCTTCCTCGAAGGCCGTGGCGACCGCTACTACGCCATCAGCGTTCAAGTGCCCTCGATCAAGGAGGCGGCAGCCAGCTTCGAGGCGAACGGCGTCGCGTACCGGCCCGCGCTGCGCGACGGCCAGCCCGTGCTGCTGTGGCCGAAGCCGGCCGGTACCGCCGGAGTGCTCTTCCAGGTCATCGAAGGCGTGGAGCCGACGCAGGGCGGGAACACGAACCTCCAGGGCCTCCGCCGGGTGATCATCGCGAGCGCAGACCGCAAGGCCGCCGTCGCTCAGTTGCAAGCGGCATTCCGTTTCGGCGCTGCGAGCGATGCGCACGACGAACGCATCGGGGCCGACGTGTCCGTCCTGCGGATCCCGTCCTCGCCGCTCGGGAACGAGATCGTGATTGCCGAGCCCGCCGGCGTTGGCCCGATCGCGCAGCACCTCGAACGCTTCGGGACGTCGATCTTCGAATGGACGTTCGCGGTCGGCGATGTCGATGCCGAGGTCGCGAGGCTCCGGACGCTCGGCCTCGCGTGCACGTCCGACGGAAAGGGCACGGCCTGGCTGGCCCCGGACGCACTCGGGACGATGCGGCTCGCGTTCAATCAGCGCGCAGAATGATTCGGG
>JAYTFI010000252.1:0-19433 GCA_043734485.1 Acidimicrobiales bacterium
ACACTGAGCCCGGCGCTGCTCAGGAACGTGACCGCCCCGGCATCGAGCGAGAGCGACGTGACCCCCTCGGCGATGAGCGCACGCACGGCACTGTCGAGCACCGGTGCCGTTTCGGAGTCGACATCGCCACTGACGACGAGCGTGGCAGAAGTGCCCGAACGATTGCTGGTCACGTCCATGCGATTGAAGCTAGCCGGTGGTCACCAGCGAGAAAGGAAACTCCGTGGCACGCCTCTTGATCCACAACCGTAAGTCGGGTGGGTCCGACACAGAAGCACCCGTCGGCCACTTTCCGGGCTTCGAAGCCGTCCCCATCGACCGTGGCGTACAAGCCATCACAGCGGCCCGTGACGATGGGACGTTGGAATTGGTCGCCGTGTGGGGCGGCGACGGCACGATGCGCTCCGTCGCGGCCGTGCTGGCCGGTTCGGACACCGCCCTACTCCCCTGTCCTGGAGGAACCCACAATCACTTCGCACTCGATCTCGGCATCGTGGACCTGAACGCTGTGGACGCCGCCCTTGCCAACGGTGAGCGGTTGCGGGTCGATGTCGGGATGGCCGGCGATCAGCTCTTCCTGAACAACGCCAACGCAGGCTGGTACGTCGATCTCGTCGCCCGCCGCGAGCGGCTCGAACGGCGCATGCCGAGGACGCTGGCAAAGGCGTTGTCGTGCGTATTACAACTGGGGCGGACGCGTCGCCTGCACGTCGAGCTCGACGGCGAGGCATCGACGGTATGGATGATCTGGATCGGGAACGGCCAGTTCTCCCTCGAGCCGGGCAGGTTGGCAGAACGCGACGACCCGGCCGACGGCCTCCTCGACGTTCGTCTCCTCCGCGCCGAAGGCACTTGGCCCAAGCTGCACGCGTTTACATCGATGATCACAATGGCCATCCGTGGTCGCGATCCGGTGACTTCACCGGACCTCGAACGAGCGCTCGTGCAGCACTGCACAATCCATTTCCGACGCGAATCGGTCCGATTCGCGCTCGATGGCGAACTCGTACGTCTGCGCGCACCCGTGCCGTTCTCGTGCCGGCGGCGGGCGCTGACCGTTCTCACTCCACCGACCCAACCGGTTTGACGGACGGCCCGGCGGGGTAGCCGTCCGGCATGACCACCGAATCCTCTGTCTACGAGCTGCCGGATCTGCCCTACGACTACGACGCCCTCGAGCCCACCATCTCGGCGCACATCATGGAGCTGCACCACGGCACACATCACGCTGCCTACGTCAAGACCGCGAACGAGCTTCTCGGGAAGCTCGACGGCCTCGCGCCTGCCGACGACCCGTCTGCATTAATACGTGCGCTTACTTTCAACGTGAGCGGACATGTGCTGCACAGCCTGTTCTGGACGTCGATGAGCCCTGCCGGCGGCGCGACGCCCCCCGAATCGCTCGACTCGGCGATCAACTCGTCCTTCGGCTCGATGGATGTGTTGCAAGAGCGGATGACGATGACGATCGAGAAACTGTCGGGAAGCGGATGGGCCGCGCTCTCCTGGGACCCGGTGGGTTCGCGCTTACTGATCAGCCAGATCCATGATCATCAGAACGATCAGCTCGCCGGCGCGACGCCGCTGCTCGTCATCGATGGCTGGGAGCATGCGTATTACCTGCAATACGAAGCTGCGAAGGCGAAGTGGGCGAAGGCATTCTGGGAGGTCGTCGACTGGAAGAACGTCGCCGCCCGATTCGAGATCGCCCGCAGCGCCTCGCTCGTCGCCGGGGGCGTGTTCGCCCCCAGCTGATCAGCGTGTTCGCCCCCCAACTGACGCGCATCGCTGCCGACGTGATCACCGGAGGGTGTTCACACCGGCAGCGATTCTCGGTTCAGGCGCTGATCACCGTCCCGAGCTCATCGACGATCAGCTCGGGACGGGCGATCTTCGGAGGCCGACCCCGCTGCCGGCGGGCGGCGAGGACCTTGCCGTTCATGAGGAGTTCGCCTCCCCATACGCCCCAAGGTTCTCGGCGGTTGACGGCGACGTCGAGGCACGGCTCGCGGGCTGGGCACAGGGCGCAGATGGCCTTGGCCCTCGCGATCTCGCTGAGATCCTCGGAGAAGAACAGCGACGTGAGCGTGCCAGCGCCGTCAACACATCGTGCATTGGCGAACCAGGTCGGCGGAGTCAGGTCGAGTATGGCTGTGAGCATCGTGGGTCCTTTGGTCGTTGGTCGTCGGGGGTGGTCGTGACGGTGTCGGCGAGAGTTCTTCTTGTGTCGGGAAATGCGAAAGGCCGCCGGTGGGAACCGGCGGCCTCTGGGCTCAGTCTGGATCTTGCTGTCGGGGCTTATCCCGAAGATCCACAACTTCCCAGCGGACGCCCTACCCAATTCATCGTTCGGCGCTTGCTGATGACGGTGCACGTGTCCGCTGCTGCCGCGCCTGGCTGTACGCACGGATAGCCGGCGAAGGCGGGCGCGGACGGAAGCATCGAAATCGAAGCGATGCGCACGGCCACCGGCGCATGAGCAAGGGACGGAGTGCAGAGGGCGTTCAGTTCGTTGCTGGCTGACTGCTTCATCGCGCACTCTCCCTTCATGTCCGCTGACCCTCGTGAGTCGGGTCCAAGTGTCGCCAACTGCGTCGTATGCCGTCAAGCGATTTATTGCCAATGTCCGTCAGGTTCGTGACGAACATGTTGCGCGACGGGTCCGCGGGCAACGTTCAGTCGTCGCTGCGGCGCGCAAAAAGGGCCGCGTCGAGAAGCTCAGTCGTTGCCGCGGCGACCGGTGTGCGCCGCGCACCATGGTCCAGGACGACGAGCTCGCGGCCGCGCGCTTCGCCCACGAATGCACCGGCCTCGCGGCACACGAGCAAACCTCCGAGATAGTCCCAGCAGCCGTGCGCATCGGTGCTGCAATCGATGAATGCGTCGAGTGCGCCGGAGGCCACGGCGCACAGATCGAGCGCAGCCGCGCCGAGGGCACGGAACTGCCGCCAGCCGAGGTGACCCGAAGGGAGACCGGAGAGGCCGACGATCGCGTCGGCGAGCGAGATGACGCGGCTGGGCGTGATCCGCGCGCCGTCCTCGAAGGCGCCTCCGCCTCGGGTCGCGGTGAACGTCGTACCTGTGGCCTGGTTGCGCACAAGAGCGACTCGCGGTCCGTCGGCATCGACTGCGCACAGGCTGGTGGCGAACCACGGGATGCCGCGTGACGCGTTGGTACTGCCGTCCACCGGATCGAGGACGACGACAAGAGGCGAGGTGGGTCGCCGCAGGCCGCTCTCCTCGCTCAGCACGCCGACGCCGGCACGGTCGAGGAGGTCGAGGGCCACAGCGTCGGCGGCCAGATCGGACCGGTACTGCCCGGCGCGCGTCCCGGCCGGACCCCAGTCGTCGAGCCCATCGAGGGCCGATCGGACGGCACTGGCGACGTCATCGAAGAGCTCAAGAAGGGCGTCATCGGAGAGTCGGTCGGTGTCTGCCATGCGTCGATAGTGTCACCCGGTGGCCGCCTGGATGAGGGTCGTCTTCTGGATACTGAGGGTGTGGCTTCCGTGGATTGACGTGGCCGAGGCCGTCGACCGAGAGTTCCCCGGTCGGATGCCGGGCGAGCGCGGCGGATCCGGCCAGTCTCGTACCCGAGATCGGGAAATGGATCGACCTCCTTCCTGTCGAAGCCGGCGATTCGCCCGTCGCACTGCTCCTTCGGGCCATCTACGCCACCAGCCGGGACTTCGGATCGGCGCCCCAACTGTCGAGCATCTGGCCCGGGGGGTGCGCTCTTCGACCGCGAACTTTGTCGTCGAAAGCCGCTACCACCGGCTTTCGCCGACAATGTTCGAGTGGCTGCGGGGGCCGACCTCCCGCCACTCGGCACGGTACGGTCTAGACTGTGCTCGCTCCTGGAACCACGGCGCCCTCCTTCACCCTTCCCGACCAGAACGGCAATTCCGTGTCGCTGTCGGACTTCAAGGGGTCGTGGCTGCTGCTGTGGTGGTACCCCAAAGCCGCGACACCCGGCTGAACGATTCAGGGTCAGGCGCTGCGTGACAGTGCCACTTCATTTGCCGCAAAGAAGTGCGCCGTCGTAGGAGCGTCCTTCGACACGCCGGAGGAGAACCTGGCGTTCAGAGTCGCCCAGGCGTTCGAGTACCCGTTGCTGTCGGACGAGGACCGCATCGTGGGGGCCCGATACGGGGTGGTCCGCGACGGTGGTAAGTACGCGGATTATCCGCAGCGCTACTCGTTCCTCATCGATCCCGACGGCATCGTGCGCAAGACGTACGACGTGGATGACGTAGCCGGCCATGCCGCGAAGGTGCTGGCCGACCTCGATCAGCTCCAGGCCTGAGGTTCCCGGCCCGGTTTCAGCTGATCGTCGACCCGAACACCTTGCCGATGCCATAGGTGATGGCAGAGGCGGCCACCACGATCAGCAGCTGACGGCCCGCGCTGCGTGCCAGGTTGTTGCCGCTCGACCGGGCGATGACCCCACCGACGGCCAGGCTGACAAACGCGGTGAGCACGGCGGAGGCCAGCACGGCGGGGATGCCTCTGGCGAAGAACCATGGCACGAGTGGTACCAGCGCGCCGCCCGAGAAGAGGGCCAGTGAGCTCAGTGCCGCGACGACCGGCGAGCCAAGCTCTTCCGGGTCGATGCCGAATACCGTCCGCGCGGTGAAGTGCATGAACCGGTCCTCGTTCAGGGGCAGTTCAGTACTGGCCCGGCGGGCCGTGGACTCGTCGAATCCGGCGTCGACCAACCGCTGTACGAGCTGATCGAGAACGAGGCGTGGATTGCGGACGATGAGGCGGCGCAGCTCGTCGAGTACGCCGTGGAAGAGCTCGACCTGACTGCGGACGCTGACCCATTCACCGGCCGCCATCGACAGCGCACCGGCGATGAGGCTCGCGAACCCGGCCAGGCGCACTGCGCTCTGCGACGTGGTCGCCCCGGCCACGCCCAAGATCAGGCAGAGGTTCGATACGAGTCCGTCGTTGGCACCCAGCACCGCCGCGCGCGCTCCGCCCCGTGATACCTGTTTGGCCCGGGCGCGCAGAGCTTCGGCATCGCCTTGGGCGTCTTGCACCTTCGGCTGGATGATCGGGGTGTAAGGGCGAGATACCGCGAGCGGGAACTCGTCGCTTGAGATGAACGTCACGGCTGCGCTACCGCCAAGGGTTGTCGGGATGGACCCATGATGGCCGAAATCGCAGGGACCGCTGCGGGTTCGACTTCGGTGGGCGAAGGTGTTCAGCCGTCGGTCTCGCGACGGCATCACGGCCGAAGCTCAGGGCCTGTACGTCCACGCCACCCGCCCGGGCTTGCGCGAAGGCGCCACCAGGTTGGCCCACCGGCACAGCACCGGTCGGGTGTCGCGCGGATCGATGATGTCCTCCATCTCGAACACCTCGGCCGAGCGGAACGGGCTGCGGAAGTGGTTCAGGCGCTGGCGGATCTTGTCGATCTCGACGGCCAGCGCATCGCCCTCGAAGTCGGCGAGCTCGGCCCGGTAGGCAACCTCCAGGCCGCCCTCGATCGGCAGCGAACCCCAGTCGCCCGACGGCCACGCGAAGCGGAAATGCGTCGTCCCCGGCTTGCGGTTGGCGGCACCGGCGACGCCGAACGCCTTGCGGATGACGACACAGCAGAACGGGCTCGTCGACTGGCCGAGTGCGGCGAGCGCAGTCGAACCGAGCCGGATCGTCGCATCCTCCTCGGACTGCTTGCCGATCAGGAAGCCGGGGCAGTCCTCGAGGTGCACGAGCGGGAGGTGGAACGTGGAGGCCAGGTCGAAGAAGCGGGTCACCTTGCGAGAGGCATCCGCGGTCCACGCGCCACCGAAGATGTACGGATCCTCTGCGAAGAGCGCGACCGGCCAGCCGTCGAGACGGGCGAACCCGGTGATGATCGACTTCCCCCACCCCCGGCCCATCTCGAAGAACGACCCGGCGTCCACGACGGCCTCGATCACGGTGCGCATCTTGAACACCTTGCGCTGCTCGCGGGGCACAATCGACGCGAGCTTGTCGTCACGCCGGTTCGGGTCGTCGGTCGGAGTGATCCGCGGCGGTAGCTCGTTCACGTTGCTCGGCAGGTACGAGAGGAATCGGCGGGCCGCGGCGAACGCCTCCTCCTCGGTCTTCACCGCATCGTCGATCGCACCGTTCGACGTATGGATGCGGGCGTGTCCGAGTTCCTCCTTGCTGACCTCGCCGAGCGAAGCCTGGTCGACCAGCGCCGGCCCGGCGATCATCATCTGCGCGGTCTCGCTCACGATCACCGAGTAGTGACTGGTGGTGACGCGGGCGGCGCCGATGCCGGCGACCGATCCGAGAGCGAGTGCCACTGACGGCGCCACACCCAGGTGTTCGACCACGGTCTCCCAGCCGTTGATCGCGGGGATGAGTGTCCGACCCTTGATCTCGATCGACTTGACCGAGCCCCCGCCTCCCATGCCGTCGACGAGCCGGACGTGCGGGAGCCCGAGCTCGATCGCGATTCGCTCGGCGAAGTCGCGCTTGGCCGGGATCGTGGCCTCGGCCGATCCACCTCGAACGGTGAAGTCGTCGCCGGACACGATCACCGGCCGGCCGTCGACCTCGGCGACGCCGGCCACGAGGTTCGCCGGGATGAACGAAGTGAGCTTGCCGTCGCCGTCGTAGGTGCCGACGCCCGAGGTGGCACCGATCTCTGAGAACGAGTCCGGGTCGCAGAACCGGTCGAAGCGCTCGCGGACGGTCAGCTTCCCGGCTGCGGTCTGCCGGGCCACTCGATCCGGGCCGCCCATCTCGGCCGCAAGAACCTTGCGGTGCGCCAACTCGTCGATTTCCGGCTGCCAGACATGGGTCATTGGGGCATTCTGACCGGTCGCACTCCAACGGTCCCTGTCCGGGGTGAGCCGGTCTCGTCACGATCCGTCCATCGGGTCCCGCAACGCGACGATGATGACGATGTGGGTCTCTCGCGGTCGACACTGTCCCTGTTGTTCGCGGTCGCCGTTGCCGGGCTTGCGCTCACACTGGCAACCGCTGTGCTCCCGGCCGCCGGTGCGACAACTGCCGGCGACCACATCGTGGTCATCGATCCGGGGCACAACGGCGCCAACGGCACGCACGTCAAGGAGATCAATCGCCTCGTCGATGCGGGCGGTTTCCTCAAGGCGTGCAACACGACGGGCGCGACGAGCCTCTCGGGCATGACCGAAGCAGCGTTCAACTGGTCTGTCGCGAGCAAGCTCGGCGTCATCCTCGTCGCCGACGGCTGGACGGTCGTCTACACCCGCCAGGACAACCGCGGCTGGGGCCCATGCGTGGATCAACGTGGCCTCACCGCGTCCAAGGTCGGGGCGGTGGCACTGCTCTCGATCCACGGCGATGGCGGCCCGTCATCCGGGCACGGGTTCCACGTGATCTGGCCGGGACCCATCGCGGGCTACACCCTCTCGACGTCGAAATCGTCGCTGCGACTCGCGACGGCCGTCCGTGATGCCCTTGTCGAAGGCGGCGCATCGCCGTCCACGTACATCGGCCGACGGGGCCTCGATGGGCGCACCGACCTCGGGACGCTGAACCGGTCATCGGTGCCGTCGATGATGGTTGAAGCCGGCAACCTCCGCAACGTCGGCGACGACCGCGAGCTCTCCACCGATACCGGTCAGCAGCGCCTCGCGGCCGCCGTCGCGAAGGGCTTCGAAGCCTGGGCGGGATCGACAGGCTGACACCGACCCGGGAACTGGAGCCTCGGTGGTGACGACGATCAGCGTGGGCAGGGGGTGCAGACGTGCGTGAAAGGCGTGAACAACTGAATCGCGGTTCCCACGAGGTCGGATCCGAGCCCGGATGAGCCGGCCCCGCAGATCGGCGTGTGAGTCAAGAGCTCTGCTTCGAACTGAGCCCGGCCTCTCGGGAGCGAAGGTCGACACATGGCTGACGCTCGGTTCGGTTCTGCACCGCAGTGCACACGTCGAAAATCGGTCAGACCGGCGCCGGGGATGCCGATCATCTCCATGTGACCTGCCCATCGGATGAGGAGGACGAGGCACTGCGCCTCGCTGCTCTCGCACGCCTCGCCATCCTCGACACCGAGCCTGAGGAGCGATTCGACCGGATCACCCGGCTCGCGTCGACTCTCCTCGGAGCGCCGATCGCGCTCGTCAGCCTGATCGATGCGAACCGGCAGTGGTTCAAGTCCGCAGTCGGGCTCAATGTCGCAGAGACGCCACGCGAGTTCGCCTTCTGCGCCCACGCAATCGCCAGGGAGGGCTCCGACACGTTCGTGGTGAACGACGCGTCGGCGGATGCGAGGTTCGCCGACAACCCGCTCGTGGTGGGGGAACCGCAGATCCGATTCTATGCCGGGCAGGTCGTGCACGATCCGGACGGTCACGCTGTGGGGACACTGTGCGTCATCGATCGACGACCCCGTCAGCTCGACGAGACCCAGCGACGTGCCTTGCTCGATCTCGCCGCGATGGTCGAAGACGAGTTGGCCCGCGGCACGCAGCGGGAACTGGTCGTGCGCCTCGGCGAGAGCGAACGCCACAAGTCGCTCATTCTCGACACCCTCGCCGAAGGACTCGTCGTCCAAGGCCCGGACGGAGGAATCCAGAGCTGGAACCCCGCAGCCGAACAGGTGCTCGGCCTCACCGCCGACGAACTCAGCGGCCGCATGTCGACCGACCCACGGTGGCGGGCCGTGCACCCGGACGGTTCGCCCTGGCCCGGCGACACGCATCCGGCCATGCAGGCGCTACGTGACGCGCTGCCGGTCAGCGGCGCCATCATGGGCATCGACCGCCCACACAGCGGTCGGGTGTGGCTCCGGGTCAACGCACATCCGCTGCTCGGGACCGACGGGCGCCCGACCGGTGTGGTCACGGCCTTCTCCGACGTCACTGCCGAGCGCCTGGCGACCCAGACATCGTTCGCGCTCAGCGACCGCTTGCGTGCGGCGATCGAAACGTCTGGGATCGGTGCCGCTCTCTCTGACTCGGCCGGGCGGATTTCGTATGTGAACGATGCGTTCGCGCGGCTTGTGTCGGAGACGGCGGACGCGCTGCTCGGCCGATCCATCACCGAGATCTTCGACGGCGGCCCGGACCTTCTCGGCACGACGAAATCAGCAAAGGCGATGGGCGCACTCGAGGCCACGCTGCTCGGCTCCGACGGTACGAGGCGCATACGTGTCCACCGCTCCCGGCTCGACGCTTCGTCAGGCTCGGGTCTTCTGCTCCAGGTCGAGGACGTGACCGAGCAGCGTTCGCTCGAAACCGCGCTGGCCAAGAGCGAGGACAATGCCCGCTCGGCGTTGGATGCGCTCGAGCAGGGCGTTGTACTCGGCGACAGCACGGGCGCGGTTCAGCGCATCAATCCGGCCGCCGAACGGCTTCTGGGCTACACGGCCGACGAGCTCAGCGCGCTCTGGCGCAGTGGCGGCTGGGAGACTTGGGACGAGAACGGCTCGCCATTGGCCTACGAGGACCGGCCGATCTTCCGGGCCCGCACCACCGGCCTACCGATCTTCGGTGAGGTCGTCGGTTGGCGGCGGGCGGACGGGCGGCGGATCCTCCTTCGCGTGTCGTGCATCCCCGAAGCCGACCGCGACGGCAGCTTCGTGGTCGCGTTCTTCGACGTCACCGAGCAACGACGCGCCCAACGCGACATCGCCCGCTTCAGCCATCTGTTCCGCCACGCCAACGACATCATCACGGTGATCGACGTGACCGGACGTGTGCTCTACGCAAGCCCGTCCAACGAGCGGGTCCTCGGGTACCCGAACAACTACCGCCACCGCGGCGGCATCCTCGACATCGTTCATCCCGACGATCTCGACGAGACCGTCCGCGAGCTCCACGCCCTCACCGAGAACCGACGGGGTGACCAGCCCTTCAGCGTTCGGGTCCGCTCCTACAGCGGCGAGTGGCGCCATCTCGAATGCGTCGGGGTCAACCTCCTGGACGAGCCCGAGGTCGGCGGCATCGTGATCACGTCACGCGACACCACCGAACGCGAACAGCTCACGCAGCAGCTCGCCCGACAGGCCGACCACGACGAGCTCACCGGTCTTCCCAACCGGCGATTCCTCCACAGTCACCTCGCGGAGGCCTTGTCGCGCGGCCGCGACGGTCGGCACCGGATCGGTCTGTGCTTCATCGACCTCGATCGCTTCAAGGCCGTCAACGACACCCACGGGCATGCCGCCGGCGACCGTCTCCTCGTCGACGTCGCAGCCCGCATCGCACGCCTCATCCGCCCGACCGACACCGCGGCGCGGGTGGGCGGCGACGAGTTCATCGTGGTCATCGATCCGCTCGACGATCCCGCCGACGCAGAGCACCTCGCAGGGCGCATCCGCCGCGCCCTGGACGACCCGGCACCGTATGGGATCGACGTGGGCTTCGGGGCGAGCGTCGGCATCGCCGTGAGCACAGCCGACGACACGACTTCAAGCCTGCTCAACCGTGCGGACACCGGCCTCTACGCGGCGAAACACGGACGTGTCCTTGAGCCTGGCTCTGCCGACGTGCGCTCTGCCGACGTGCGCTCTGCCGACGCACGCTGAGTTGCGAGGCACGCTGAGTTGCGAACAGGCGGTCAGGAGCTGATTGACGCGTAGGCGGCGCGCAGGATTGTGTGGGCACGGTCGTCGCCGACGGTCCCCTCCCCCATGCGGTTCATCACGTACGCCATCGTCATACCGGCGTCGACGTCGTTGACCACCAGCGAGCCACCCCACCCACCCCAGTAGCAGACGCGAGGGTTCGGGCTGATGGGGTTGCGGGGCGAGTTGAGCCCGTAGCCGATACCGAACGTGACGCCGATGCCGAGCACGAGATCGCGTCCCGCGGCCTGTACGTCGAAGATGCGATCGATCGTGGCCGGCGTCAGCAGTTCGACGCCACGTGCTGACCCTCCGGCCGAGACGACCGACTGCGCCAGCGCCACGCTGCGAGCGTTGCCATGCCCGCCCGCGGCCGGGATCTCGGCCCGCCGCCACGGGATCTCCCACGACTGCTCGGCGATCAGCCGCGGGTTTGAGGCGCGGTACGGGATTGAGTCGCGCGCCGGGCCGTCGGGACCGTTCCCGGCCCCTCCGAACACCAGTGGTGGAGCCGGGATCACCGGCGCGACACGGTGGTCGTGCTCGGGCCCTGTGCCGATGTGGAAGTCGGCGCCGAGCGGCCCGGCGATCTCATCGGCGAAGAACGTGCCGACAGTGCGCCCGTCGATTCGCCGCACCACCTCGCCGACGAGGTTGCCCTGCGAGACGCCGTGGTAGCCGGACTTCGTGCCCGGCTCCCACCACGTCGCCTGCTCGGCCAGCATCGAGGTGACCTTGTCCCAGTCGTAGAGGTCGGTGCTGTCGAGGCGCTGCTCCCAGCCCGGCAGCCCGGACGTGTGCGAAAGCAGGTGACGCACGAGGACGTTGCTCTTGCCCGCAGCGCCGAACTCGGGCCAGTAGCGCTCGACCGGGGCATCGACGTCGACGAGGCCGCGGCTGGCCAGCACGAGCAGTGAGAGGCAGCTCATGGTCTTCGTCGTCGACCACACGTTGATGATCGTGTCCTGCTCCCACGGCGTCGTCCTCTCGACGTCCTGATGGCCGCCCCACAGGTCGACGACAAGCTCGCCGTGCATCGTGATCGCCACCGATGCGCCGACGTCGCCGTTCGTCTCGAAGTTCGCGGCGAACGCGTCCTTCACCGCCCCGAACCCTGCGCCACAGCTACCGCTGATGTCGGCCATCGTGCCCCCTTGTTGTTTCGCAGAACGTACTGCGGCCGGCCCGGAGCAACCCAGACCCTCGGCGCAACCCAGAATCGGAGGCTCAGGCCGGCGCGTAGCGGCTCGGCGCCCAGGCCAACCCAAGCCGCGATCGCAGCGTCCCGGGCTCGTACGCCGTGCGGAACCCGGCATCGCGCTGCAGGAGCGGGACAAGGTCGTCGACGATCCCGTCGAGGTCGCGACCGATGACGGCGGGGCGCAGACGGAACCCGTCGAGCCCGCGGCCGCGCCAGGCCACAAGTTGATCGGCCAGCTCGGCCGCCGTGCCCATGAAGATCGCCGCGTCCGATCGGTCGACGCGGCCATCAAGAGCGTCGAGCGCGGCCTTCCGGGCCACCGCCTCTGTCCCGGTCGCGGCCAGGTACACCACGAGGTCGGCGAAGATCCGCAGCGGCTCACCCGTGCGTCCGACGAAGCGTTCGGCCTCTCGGATGTCGGCCACCCAGCCCTCGACGTCGGCTTCGTCCCGTGGGGTCACGAACACGACGTCGGCCGACTTCGCGGCGAACCGGAACGGCACGGTCGAGTGCGCGAGCGCGGCGACGATCGGGTTGCCCTGCGGCGGGCGGGGCACGATGGAAGGTCCTTTGACGTTGAAGAATCGGCCCTCGAAGTCGATGTAGTGCAGCTTGTCGCGGTCGATGAAGCGGTTCGTGGCCGTGTCGCGGATGATGGCATCGTCCTCCCAGCTGTCCCAGAGCCGGCGCACGACCTCGACCGCGTCGGCGGCCTCGTCGAACAGGTCCTGCACGACGCGCTGAAGGGCCGGATCGTCCTCGTCGGCGCGCTGGATGGTCGAGATCGAGCGCAGCCCGACGAGGGCCGCATCCTCAGCCTTGCCCGACACCTGCGGCCGCCAGCCGGCACGGCCCCGGCTGACGAAGTCGAGCGTCGAGAAGCCGGACGCAACATGGAACGGCTCGGTGTGGGTGGTCGTCGCGGTCGGGATGAGGCCGATGTGCGTCGTGAGCGGCGCGATCCGCGAGGCGATCATCAGCGCGTCCAGACGGCCGCGGACCTGATCGGTGCGCCCGTCCGGTCCGGAACGACGCGACGACTGCTGGCCGAAGCTGTCCTCGATGGTGAGGAAGTCGAGAAGCCCGCGCTCGGCCGTCTGCGCCAGTGACGCCCAGTAGCCGGCGGTGAACAGCTCGGTCGGGCGAGCCGAAGGGTCGCGCCATGCCGCGGGATGGAACCCGGCGCCGTCCAGCGCAACTGCGAGGTGAAGCGACGTCATGACCACTTCGTGACCGGCCGCCGCTGGGACACGCCGTCGACGAAGATCTCGTCGACCCGCTCGTTGTAGAAGCTCACGAGCCCCTCGATCTTCGGGATCTCGGCGATCGCTGTCGGGTATCCCCATGCGATGTCTTCGGCGACCACGCCATCGATGGTGGCCGACCAGTAGACGGCCTCGCCCTTGTACGGGCAGCGCGTCCGGGTCGGCGTCGGGGTCAGCAGATCGAAGCGCACGTCGAGCTTGGGGATGTAGTACCGGACCGGCAGGTTCGTCTCGAACAGCAGCCGGGGCCGGTGAGTATCGGCCACGACGACACCGCCGACCTTCACCTGGACGTGGCGCGACGAATGGATCACATCGATGCGCTTGTACGGGTCGCGGGCGTGGACGAACACCTCCTCGTCCTCCTCGAACCATTCGTCGACCCGGTTCCAGTAGAACGCGACGTAGTCGGTGATGTCGGGGCACGAGTCGATCACCTTCGGGTAGCCCCAGACCGCGTCGGTCGATGTGCGGTCACCCACAGCGATCGACCAGTACGACGCGTCGCCCTTGAACGGGCAGTGGCTCGTGGTCGCGGTCGCCACGAGCAGGTCGAAGCAGACGTCTTTCTTCGGGAAGTAATAGACCGGCAGGTGCGCCGTCTCGAAGACGTAGAGCGCCTCGGTGGTGTCGGCGATGACCTGCCCGGCGAACCGGACGCGCAGCCGTCGGGCGCACGGTTCGGTGCGCACGGTGTGTGCGGTGTGTACGGTGCCACCCTGCCCTTCGGGGACTACTCGGACGTTCTCGAGATCGATGCTCATCGGTCGCTCCTAGGGGTTGGATTCGATGGTCGGTGAAGGTGACGCGAACGGCTCGAATCGGATTGCGGTCATTTCCGAAGCTCCAGCTTGCGGACGATCTCATCGTCCTCCAACTCTGCCGCGAGGCGCGCGTCCCGCACCGCCTGGTTGATCGCGTCCTTGAAGGTCAGGCCGCGCTCACGCATGGCCCGCTCGACCAGTTCCTTCACATCAGGGTCGAGCGTCACGGTAGTTCTCATATCTGCGTCATTGCATCAACCTGGTGATGCAGCGATGACCGAGTGTCCGGACGCGAACGGCCCGTAGCTGCCGGCCGGTTTGAGCCCGAGGTGATCGCGCAGCGTCGTCGTCTCGTACTCGCTGCGGAACACGCCACGCTCTTGTAGCAAAGGCACGACCTCGTCGACGAAGTCGTCGAGGCCGGCGGGCGTGATGTGCGGGACGAAGATGAACCCGTCGGACGCGTCGTCCTGCACGCGTCGGTTGATCTCCTCGGCGATCTGGCCGGCGGTGCCGACGAACGAGTGTCGGGCCGTCGTCTCGGTGACGAGCTGGCGGATGCTGAGGTTCTTGGCCTCGGCCATGGCCCGCCACTGCTTGGCCGTGGCGACCGGATCGTCGAACTGGCGGCTGCGGCCTTGGATGATCGACGGCGCGGTCACGTCGGGGTCGATGTCGGGCAGCGGACCGTCAGGATCGTATGCGGACAGATCTCTGTTCCAGAGCTGCTCGAGGAACAGGATCGCCGTATGCGGGCTCACCTGCTGTTGCTTGATCACCTGCGAGCGCTCCTGTGCCTCGGCGGCGGTGTCGCCGAGCACGACCGTCGCGGCGGGGATGATCTTGAGATCGCTCCGGTCGCGGCCGTAGGCGCCGAGGCGGCGCTTGACGTCTTCGTAGAACGTTCGGCCCGCGTCGTAGCCAGAGTGGCGGGTGAAGATGACATCGGCCGTCCGGGCCGCGAGCTCCCGACCGCCGTCGCTGTCGCCGGCCTGGATGATGACCGGATGGACCTGTGGGCTGCGGGGCACGTTGTAATGGCCGCGGATGTGGAACTCGCCGCCGTCGTGGCTGAACGCACCGGCGTCGGAAGACGCGAGGAACTGTCCGGATGCGGGGTCGGCGACGAGGTCATCCGCGGCCCAGGACGTCCACAGCTCGCGGGCCACGTTGACGAACTCCTCGGCGCGGTCGTAGCGGTCGTCGAAGTCGAGGAAGCCCCCGCGGCGGAAGTTCTCACCGGTGAACGCGTCCGACGAGGTGACCACGTTCCAGGCCGCACGGCCGGCGGAGAGGTGGTCGAGCGAAGCCATCTGGCGGGCCAACTCGTAGGGCTCGTGGAACGTGGCATTCAGGGTGCCGGCGAGGCCGAGGCGCTCTGTGACGGCGGCAATGGCGCTGAGGATCGTGACCGTGTCGGGCCGGCCCACGACGTCGAGGTCGTGGATGCGGCCCCGGTGCTCGCGCAGCCGTAGCCCTTCTGCGAGGAAGAAGAAGTCGAACTTGCCACGTTCGGCTGTCTGCGCAAGATGCACGAAGGAATCGAACTCGACCTGGCTGCGCGACGCCGGATCGCTCCACACCGTGGTGTTGTTCACGCCCGGGAAGTGCACGGCGAGGATGACTTGCTTGGGTGATCGGTCTGCAGCAGTCATCGGAGTGCCCCTTGCTGTTCACATGGCGTATCGGGCTGTCGGCCGTCACGAGCGGCGAGGTCGGCCAGCGTCGACAGTATCGAGCGGGCGACAGCGTCGTTCTGACGGAAGATCGGCGCGTTCGTGTTGGGCCGCGCGAACGCGCCGGCTGCCGGACGGCTGGTGAAGACCCCGAGTGCGTGACGGCGTGGATGCGCCGCACCGTCGGCCCCGATGAGCCGCATGCTGTGCCCGCCGACGACGACCTTGCCGGTGTTGCGCGTCCAGCCCGACGAGCGGTCCGTGACCGACTCCTCCGCGACGTCACCGCGCACGAACAATGCAGCCAGCAGACCGTCGGCCGTGCGCGAGACGGTCGGCTTCGCGACTCGCGCGTCGACCAGAACCGAAGCGACGACCTCATCGCCGTGGCTCGTGCTCGTGGCCACGAACCGGCCACGCGCCTCGTCGCAGCGGACTTCCATGCCGGCACCGATGAAGCACACGATGCCGGCGTCGACAAGCGCGAGGAGTTGGCGGAGGCGGCCCGGTGGCGGCCCGCTCGCGTAGTACATGAAGAAGTCGAACCACCACCCCGACACGTCCTCGACACGCGACCGGTTCGTCATACGACCCGACCCGTTGATGCGACCGAGCACGCCGAACATCAGGAGCATGGCCGTGAACGCTGCGAGGTCGGCGCTAAAAGCCACGTCGGTACGGCGGTGCAAATCACCATCGATATGTGCACGTAGGTGTTCGCCGAGAGCAGCGATCGAGTCGAAGCGCAGGCCGGCGAGTGGGCGGTCGAGGGCGAGCAGGTCGAAGCGGTCCTCGCCTGCCGGTACGGCACTATCGACCACGACGGCGATCTCGGCCTCACCGACAGCAGCGCTGTAGCGGTCGGCGAACTCGGCCCAGGTCATCGCGACCCGGTCCGGATGGGCGGTGAACAGCTCGTGGTAGTACGCCCAGCCGATGTCCTTCAGCAGAAGCGGGAGGATGTCGGGACGGAACTCGAGCAGCGTCTCGCGCGACACGAGTGCCGCAATCGTTGCCTCGTCAAGGAACTTCGGCAGACCCACCATGGGGGCCTGCAGCCGGTAGTCGAGTTTCGACCGATACGGCACGCCTCGCCGGGACCCGACGTGGATCACCGGCTCGCAGCCGCTGGCCTCGTAGCGAAGCGCCGTGGTCGTGTCGCTCGCCCCGGTCGGCCCGTTCGCCTTGGTCGGCCCGTTCGCCTTGGTGACGAATCGGCCGCCGCGCCCTTCGGTGAGCATGGCCACGAGGTCGGTGAACGCCTGCCCGAAACCACGGGCGATCACATCGGCACCGGCGTCGATGTCCGACAGGTCGAACTCCGCGGTATGGCCGGCGGCGTGGAAGGCGAGGCCGTGCCGGCGGGCGAATTCAGCAATGGCGTCGTCGTCGCGGCTCAGATGCGCGTCGAGATGGCCGAGCGACAGCACGACCACGTCTGCCGAGATGCGCTCCCCCGTCGATGTGGTCACGATCTGCGATCCGTCGGCCGCGTCGTCGAGGGCGACGGCCCGGGCCGCATGATCGTGCACGACGACGCCCGCCGGAAGCGCGGCCCGGACCCGGCGGTGGACCCAGTCGAGGTAGCCCGTCTGTACACGCCGGGTCGGGAACGTCATACCGGTCATCGACGTCAGCTCGCCCACGATCTCGGGGCTCAGCCGCGCCCGTTCACGCGGGTCTTCGAGCACCGCCTGGCTCCATTCGAGCAGTGTGGGGCCGGGGACGATGGGGCCGTCGCACCTCACGGACCCGTCGGTGAAGATCGTGACGTCCTCGGCCATCGAGTTCATCCAGACCAGCGGCGACTGGTCCGGCCGCCACACGCGGCCACGGCCGGCCGGGAACGGATCGATGAGGTGCACATGGAGCTCGACGCCCCCGAGCAGCTCCGGGTAGCTGGCGCTGAGCCGTTCTAGCAGCGACGCCGCGGTCGGGCCGGCTCCGACGAACGCGACCGACCGGCGACCGCTATGGCGCGTCATCGCCGGACCAGCCCATTCGCATTGGCCGGTCGCGGGATTCCGAGCCGATCCCGCAACGTGCCCGGCTGGTACTCCCGCTGCGCTACACCACGTTCCTGCAGGATCGGGATCACGTGGTCGACGAACAACGTCAGGTCGAGCGGCAGGCGCAGCGGTTGCAGCGTGAAGCCGTCGGCGCCGCCAGCCGTCCACCACTCGGTGATCAGGTCCGCCAGCCCCAGTGGTGTGCCCGTGAAGTGGAGTCCGCCCGGAAGCGTCGAGAACTTCTGCGCGGCCTGGCGGACGGTGAGGTTCCCGTCGCGGGCGGCGCGGTTGACGGCGGCGCCGAACGTCCGGCCGGGCGCCTGTTCGAACAGCGCGTACGGGAACTTGCCGTCGGGGTCGACACCGTCGGCCAGTGCGGGGTCGAGGCCGGCGATGTTGAACAGGTTGTACAGCCGGAACTCCTCGCTCGAAGCGGCTTCCAGCTGCTCCCAGCCGGCGCTTGCGTCGGCTTCCGTGAGGCCGAGCACGAACGACAGCCCGGGAAGCGCCCGTATCGACTCCGGCGATCGGCCGTGGAGTGCGGCGGACGCGTGCAGTCGCTTGCGAAAGGCGATGCCATCGGCGAGAGAAGCCTGCGGCGTGAACACGACGTCGGCGAAGCGGCCGGCCAGGTCCACGCCCGGGTCCGACGATCCCGCTTGGGCCAGTACCGGATAGCCCTGCGGGGCCCGCGGAATCGGCAGGATTCCGGCCACCGAGTAGTGCTCGCCCCGGTGGCGCGGCGCGTGGAGCTTGCCGCGATCGGCCCATCGCCCGGTCGACACGTCGGCCACCACGGCATCGTCGTCCCAGCCGTCCCACACCTTCAGGACGACCTCGACGAATTCGCGGGCCCGCTCATAGCGGTCGGCGTGCTCGGGGTGCTGGCGGTCGGAGAAGTTGGCCGCGGCGGCGGGTGAACCCGTCGTGACGATGTTCCAGCCGGCCCGGCCCTTGCTGAGGTGGTCGAGCGTGGCGAAGCGCCGGGCGAGGTCCCACGGCGAGCTATACGTCGTCGACGCGGTGGCCAGCAGGCCGATGTGCTCGGTGACGGGCACGAGCGCGGCGAGGAGATCGATGGGGTCGTAGCCCGACTGGGCCATGAACCAGGCGCGGAACTCCGAGACACCCGGTGCATCCGCGAAGAACAGCGAGTCGAGGAGCCCACGCTCTGCGATCTTGGCGACGTTGACGAAGTGGTCGAGGCCGAGGAAGCCCGCACGTCCGGTCGGCGACACGATCCATGACGACTCGTGGTAGCCGTAGCCCAGGATGAAGAGGTTGAAGTGCGCGTGCTGCTGCGTCGGTCGAGTCGGTGTCATGAACTGCTCCGAACAGAGGCATGGGGGCTGGCGGTGTGCCGGGCTGAGGCACGTGGTCCCGCCAACCCCCATTCTCGGGCCGTTCTTCCCGATCGCCACCAAATCCGGCCGGTGCGGCTCTGTTGGAGTGACGTGGGCTTGTCGAGCTTGTCGGGCTCGGTGGGTGCGCTGGAACATGAGCGCGGCGGATCGGCACGACGGCAAGTGCTCACCGCACCCATCGGGTGCTCACAGGCTTCGAATCGTCACGCACGGCGCACGCTGCTGGTCGCCTGGCGTCCCGATCCGCCGCGCTCCGGATCATCGACACAAGCAACGACACAAGCAACGGCACAAGCATCGAGGCGTCTACGGAGACGTTCCCGTTCGCATATCCCAAAGGCAACCTCGGCCTGGTCGTGGCGGATGCCGGGCGAGCGCGGCGGATCGGGACGCCCGGCGACCATCCGCGTGCGCCGTGCGTGACGATTCGAAGCCTGTGAGCACCCGATGGGTGCGGTGAGCGACAATCTGCGCCTTGCCGTCGTGCCGATCCGCCGCGCTCATGTTCCAGCGCACCCACCCGAGCCCGACAAGCCCGACAAGCCCGACAAGCCCGACAAGCCCACGTCACTCCAACAGAGCCGCACCCGTCGGAT
>JAYTFI010000253.1:0-15697 GCA_043734485.1 Acidimicrobiales bacterium
GCGCTGCGCCTGTCCCGACGCCGTCTGCGGCGTTGGCGCGCCTGTTTGCCGATGGCGATTCGAGCCCGGTGCAGTCGGGAGCCCGGGCCGGGCACCCAGCGATGGGAGGCGCGCGATTGCGCCGGCTATCGGTGCGAACCCGGTTGGTGGGCGCCTCGCTCGCCTCGCTGGGCGTGATCGGCGTGGCCGGTGCGGCCGGTGCCCTGCCCGCACCTGCACAGCACGCGCTCGCACGCGCAGTGCGCACGCTTACCCCGTTCACCATCCCCGATCCGGTCGCGGCGGCGAATGACGTGACGCCTGTGAGCCCGTCGAGCGACGGGATCAGATCCGACGGGTCGGGGTCAACCCTGCCGACCGTCTCGACGAATACCCGAGTCGGGGGCCACACGACCGTCGCGCCGACGTCTTTGGCAGTCGTTCCAGACGGGAGTGCGGCGAAGGTCAGCACGCCGGGACCCACGGACATGACGACCGCGTCGATGAGCCGACTGGACGCCGATCGGATTACGGCGAATCCGACAGTCGTCCTCGCCGACCCAGGCGATCCGACCACGCGGCCACGAGTGGACGCCACGCACCGGGAGGTCACCGCAACGCTCCCGGCGGACGTGCCGATCACAGTCCAGACGGGTAGCGGCCCGACGGAGTCCGTACCTGCGCCCGCCCCGGAGGCGACTTCAACTGCAACTACGAAACCGGACGATGGTCCGGTAACGACGGCATCGACGTCCGCCCCTGCGCCGACGTCACCTCCCTCCGCGCCGACGACGCCGGTGACGTCCGTGAAGGGCAATCCAAGCGACACGGCGCCGGGACGGGACAATCCGAGCGCAACTGCCCCCGGCCGGACAAAGGCGACGACGGGAAATCCGAGCGACACCGCGCCGGGCCGCGTCAAGTAGCCGAACGACCGTCAGTAGTTCGTTCCCTTCGTCGGCCTCTTGTCGCCCTGCACTCGGTAGGCGTACCTATTTTCTGATCCGGGACGATTACCCAGTCACATGACTGAGGCCGGGGTCACCGGAAATACTGTGGGACTTCGCCTCGACAGACGAATTGGAGTGTCGAGTGCCGCCGTCATCGGCTGAATCTGTTGCCGACTCGCGTCGGCGGATCTTGCTCACGATGGACCTCGTGGCGAACGAAGGTCGACCGCACGGCGGGTCGAACCGGCCGTTCGGCTACGAGAAGGACAAGGTGACCGTGCGTGAGAGCGAGGCGGTGATCATTCGGATCATCGTCGCTCGATTCCTCGCTGGCGAGAGCCTCCGGTCAATGGCAATGTGGCTCGAGTCGGCGGGTGTGCAGACCGTGAGGGGCCGCCCGTGGAAGACTCCGACGCTTGCGACGATGCTGACGTCCGGACGTATTGCTGGGTTGCGTGAGCACCATGGAGTGGTGGTCTCGAAGGCGGTATGGGATCCGATCATCAGCGAAAGCGAGCGGGATCTCGTACTCGCCATGTTCATGCGCCGGAAATCGAAGCGGGTCGGCGTTCGGCATCACTACCTGCTCACCGGGTTGCTTCGTTGCGGAAAATGCGGAAACGGTCTCTACAGCTCGGCACGGACCAGCGGACGACGCTACGTATGCATGAGCGGCCCCGATCATCGGGGATGCGGAAAGCTTGCTGTCGTCGCAGCGCCGATTGAGGATGATCTCGTCGAAGAGGCACTCGATCGATTCGATGCACTGCGTGAAATGGATCGCGCGTTGGTTCGCTGTCCATTCGAGCCGGGAGCGACGATTCGGACAATCTGGGCGGAGCTAGGGATGGACCAGCGCCACAAGTTCATGAAGTCGATGCTTGACCATGTGCTCATCGAAGGCCGCCGCGCCGGCCGGCCTTTTGACCCCACCCGCGTGCGACCGACATGGCGTTTAGAAATGATTGAATCGAGCAGCGGCCGCTAAGGCGGGGCACAGCGACCGGGCGGCCATATTCTTCGCGTTTCCCCGAGGCGGCTGCTCAAAGTGACACCCCGTTGCTCAAAGTGGACACCCCGCTATTGGGCGGGCCGGAAGCGCTGTGAGCTGGTCTTTCCTGCGTGGAGCTTAGGGGATTCGAACCCCTGGCCTCTTCCATGCCATGGAAGCGCTCTACCAACTGAGCTAAAGCCCCGAATAACGGGTGCCGCAACGTAGCACGCGGCGTGACGTGGAGGGTCACTACCCGAGTGGGACGGGGGTTCCGGTGCCGATGGGAGGGGGCGGGTGCGAAGGCCGTCGGATGATCGAGACCGGGGCATCTATCGATAGCGCGACAGCGGTGCGCGCCGCTGCTGTCGCCGGTGCTCAGGTAGTGGTGGTCGCCGCGGTTGTCGTTGTCGCCGGCCTGGTAGTGGGCGGCGGATCAGTCGTCGTCGGCGGATCTGTGGTCGTCGTAGTTGTTGGGGGCCTCGTCGTGCTGGTGGTTGTGGGTTCTTCGGTCGTGGTGGTCGGCCTCGTCGTGGTGGTCGGCCTCGTCGTCGTGGTCGGCCTCGTCGTCGTGGTGGTCGTCGGCTCTTCCGTTGTCGTAGTCGTCGTTGTGGTCGTGGTAGTAGTTGTGGTCGGCGGCCTGGTCGTGGTGGTCGTTGGCCTCGTGGTGGTGGTCGGCGCTTGCGTCGTGGTCGGTTCTTCGGTCGTCGTCGTAGTAGTCGTCGGCTTCTTCGTCGTCGTTGTCGGCCGAGTCGTCGTGGTCACGTCTTCAGTCGTCGTCGTAGTCGTCGTCCGCCTCGTGGTGGTCGGCTCATCCGTTGTCGTCGGCGCGCGTGTCGAGGTCGAAACCGTCGTTGGAGCCTTGGTCGTCGTGGCCACGACGAGACCCAACGGCCGGGTCGTCGCACTTGACGAGTCGTCGGGATCGACCGTGGTTGTCGTGGTTCCCCGACTGGTCGGCGCTGCGCTCGCCGATCCAGGACCCGTCGTCCGGTCGGCCGTCGTTGGCGTCGGGCTGGACGTGGGCGTGGTAGCGGTGACCGACACGGTGGGGGAGGAGAACCCCGGCGCCTGGAATGTCACCGCGGCGGACTGTTGCACATGCCCGAGCGTGGCCGTCACCACCGATCGCAGGAGCGTCAAGTCGAGGACGGTGAACCCCGCGTTCGGATCGGGCGCCACTCCCGGCAGCGTCGACCGTGTCGGCCCCTCATTGCCGACGGTGCCCGAGGAGACCCCTCCGATACCGGCCGCATGTGTTCCCTTGTCGGCGGACGGAGGAGTGTTGTCGGTGGACGGAGGAATAGTCGCAGGAGCGACGGTGGACGCGACCGCCGCAATCGCAGCAGTGTCAGGCGATGCCGACTCAACGGGCGACGTGTCGGACGACTGCGCGGTGATCGCCGGGCCGGAATCGTTCACGATCTGCAGGCCGAGGACTTCGAGGGGGACCTGCTTCGGCCTTGACAGAGCCTTGAAGGCGAACAGCTCGATCACGAGCGAGAGTGCCAACAGCGTCAGCACGACGGCTCGCTGCGAGGGCCTGCGGGCGGTGGGTTCAGTCATGAAGGGGAGCTCACTCTCTTACAGTGAGCATAGACCCCGATTCACCACGAAGGGTAGTGAGTAATGCCCTATGGCGACGCAACTTGCTTTAGTCGAGGATGGTGAGCACCTCATGCCCGCTGTGCGTGACCAGGATCGTGTGCTCCCACTGCGCCGTCCGCGAGAGGTCATGCGTGACTGCGGTCCAGTCGTCGTCCCACACGTCGTAGTCGTACTTGCCCGACATCGTCAGCATGGGCTCGACCGTGAACGTCATGCCCGGCTGCATGACAAAGCGCGCGTTGCGGTCGAAGTAGTGGGGGACGTTCGGCTGCATGTGGAAGCCCTCGCCGATGCCGTGACCGACGAAGGCCCGCACCACGCCGTAGCCGAACCTGCGGGCATGCGTCTCGATGGCCTGGCCGACCACGTTGATGGGGAGCCCTGGTCCGATAGCGGCGATGCCGAGATCCATCGCCTCATGCGTGACCTCGACGAGACGGCGGGACGGCTCGTCGACCGCGCCCACACAGGCCATCACCGAATGGTCGCCGTGCACCCCGTTCAGGAAGATGGTGACATCGATGTTGACGATGTCGCCGTCCTGCAACGGCCGGTCGTCCGGGATGCCGTGGCAGATGACCTCGTTGACCGACGTGCAGATCGACTTGCGGTAACCGCCGTAACCGAGAGTGCTCGGATAGCCGCCGAGGTCGATGTAGGTCTGATGGGCAACGGCGTCCAGGTGATCGGTGGTGACTCCGGGAACGGCCGCAGCGGCCGCGGCCACGGCCACTTTCGCCGCGGCCTTGCAGGCAAGCCGCATGGCGGCGATGGTGGAAGGCGCCTTGACGAGCGCGACGTTGAGCTTGCCGGGACGGCCACCGTTGCCCACGTAGTCGGGCCGCACGATCGAGTCGGGAACAGCACGGGCAGGGGAGATGTGCCCCGGGAGCACCGAAGGCATTCTGAGCGCGCCCTGGCCGGCGTCTTTGTGACAGCGCTTGAACTTCTTGCCGCTTCCGCACCAGCACGGATCGTTCGACTTGGGCAGGACCAGCGTTTCCACGACCGAGATGATACGCCCGGTGGACCATCGCCACGGCGAGCGACGGCGTGCACGCAATTGGGGCATCTGCCCTATCCGGCGCCGATTGCGGCGCGACGATGATGTTGGAGCGGCGCACCACCGGGGCGGGTTTCTTGAAAGCCGTATGGAGGATCGATGTTCGGACTGAAGCGCAAACGAGACGCAGGATCTGGAGAAATCTCCGTCGACGCAGCGACGTCGTTGGATAGGGTCGATCCGCTCAACTCGCCAAACCAGCCCTTGTCCGCAGTCGAAGCCTTCGCCCATGTGCGCCCGCTGGCGGAACATTACGGCGACGACGCTCGCATGTACCTGGTGCTCGGTACGGACGTCGCTCCGAGCGGCCTGGCGCCAAGCTGGGAGTTCCTCTACATCTATCCGGAGCGTCACGCCGAGGGCCGATTCTCCACACGTACGGCATCCGCGTCATCTTCGGATCGTGCGGAGCTGCATTCGGTCCTCACCCCGTTCCCTCAGCCAGGAACGCCCGAGGACGTCATGCGCCAGTCCGGCGGCTACATGCTCCACATCGTCGAGCAGGCCTGGCAGGCCCGCCTCGAGCGCATCCTCGGGCTTCCCGTCGAGTTCCATGACTCGATCGAAGCGGTGGAGGAGATGGAGCGCTCCGGTCATCCGCTCTTCAGCGGTGGGCCGTTGCGGATGAAGGGTCGCACCCTTCCCTCTGGACACTCGGTGTGGGAGGCGATCACCACCATCGAGGTCATCCACACGCCGTTCGGCCTCGGGCGGGGCTGAGGCGCACCCGGTTACATTTGGCACCCGGTCGGCGCTGCGGCCGGCCGCCGATTGGCACCGGCTCGGTGCCGCCGCACCGTAGCGTGGAAGCCATGCCGTACCCCGCCGCCAGCACCGACGACAAACCCCCCACCGACCTGCCCCCGCACCGTTACAACGCGGCGCTCGCCGGCAAGATCGAGGCTGTCTGGCAGGACCGGTGGGAGCTCGAGGGCACGTTCCATACGCCGAACCCGACGGGCCCACTGAGCGACGGGTTCGACAAGGTCGAAGCGGTCCCGAAGCTGTTCGTGATGGACATGTTCCCGTACCCGTCGGGTGCCGGGCTGCACGTCGGCCACCCGCTCGGGTACATCGCCACCGACGTCTTCGCCCGCTTCAAGCGCATGACCGGTCACAACGTGCTGCACACCATGGGCTACGACGCGTACGGTCTTCCGGCCGAGCAGCATGCCGTGTCGACCGGCCAGCACCCGCGCGTCAACACCGAGGCGAACATCGAGATCATGGCCCGCCAGCTTCGCCGCCTCGGGCTCGGGCACGACCAGCGCCGGGCCGTACGCACGACGGACCGCGACTTCCTCGAGTTCACACAGCGGATCTTCCTGCGCATCTTCAACGCCTGGTTCGATCCATCAGCCACGAATCCGCTCGGCGGGCTCGGCGCAGCACGGCCTATCGAGGCACTCACCGAGTCTTTCGCGTCCGGCGCACGGCCGACGCCGGACGGCCGGGCGTGGAGCTCGATGTCCGTCGCCGATCAGCGCACGCTCATCGACTCGAATCGGCTCGTCTACTCCGCCGACGTTCCTGTCAACTGGTGCCCCGGCCTCGGCACGATCGTGGCCAACGAAGAAGTCACCCCGGACGGTCGCTCGGACCGCGGCAACTTCCCGGTCTTCAAGCGCAACATGCGCCAGTGGCTGATGCGCATCACCGCCTACTCCGAACGCCTCATCGACGACCTGGACCTGCTCGACTGGCCGGAGCCGGTGAAGCTGATGCAGCGCAACTGGATCGGGCGAAGCTTCGGCGCCCGCGTCCGCTTCCCCAGTGATGCCGGCGACATCGAGGTGTTCACCACCCGTCCCGACACACTGTTCGGCGCGACGTTCATGGTGCTCGCCCCCGAGCATCCACTCGTAGGCGCGCTTACTGTTCCGTCGTGGCCGGACGGTGTGGACGAGCGCTGGACGGGCGGAGCTCCGTCGCCGGCGTCGGCCGTCGCGGCCTATCAGCGCCTCTCCGCGTCGCGCACCGATGTCGACCGCCAGGTCGAGGTCCGCGAGAAGACCGGCGTGTTCACCGGGTCGTTCGCCACGAACCCGGTCAACGGCCGGACCATCCCCGTGTTCATTGCCGACTACGTGATGATGGGCTACGGCACCGGCGCCATCATGGCCGTCCCCTCCGGCGACCAGCGCGACTTCGAATACGCACGCCAGTTCGGACTCCCGATCGAAGCGACGGTCCAGCCGCCCGACGCGTGGTTCGCCGACGCCGGCATCGAGCCGTCGCTTGACTGCGGCTCGTGGTCGGCTGCATACGCCGGCGACGGACCGGCGGTGCGCAGCTCCAACGACACCGTGTCACTCGACGGGTTGGGCAAGGCCGATGCGATCGCGGCGATCACCGCATGGCTGGAGTTGAGCGGGTTCGGGGTCGCCACGGTGCAGACGAAGCTGCGCGACTGGCTGTTCTCCCGCCAGCGTTACTGGGGTGAGCCGTTCCCGATCGTCTACGACGAGATCGGCCCGATCGCACTACCCGAAGGAATGCTGCCCGTCGACCTCCCGGAAACCGACCAGTTCGCACCGCGATCGTTCGATCCCGACGACGCGCAGAGCGAGCCCGAACGTCCCCTCGACCGGCTCACCAAATGGAAGAACGCCGCCCTCGACCTGGGTTCCGGCGATGGTACGCGCACGTACCTTCGTGAGACGAACGTGATGCCGCAATGGGCCGGCTCGTGCAGTTACTACCTGCGCTACATCGACCCGACGTTGGTCGAGGCCATCACCGTCTCAGAGAACGAGCGCTACTGGATGGGCGATCGTGGTGTCGACCTGTACGTCGGCGGGGTCGAGCACGCCGTGCTGCACCTGCTCTACTCGCGGTTCTGGCACAAGGTGCTGTTCGACCTCGGCGTCGTGGGCACTCCCGAGCCGTTCGCTCGGCTGTTCAACCAGGGCTACATCCAGGCCTACGCCTACACGGATCAACGTGGCAGCTACGTCGAAGCGAGCGAGGTCGTCGAGCGCGACGGCGCATTCTTCTACGACGGTGCGCAGGTGAACCGGGAGTTCGGGAAGATCGGCAAGGGCCTGAAGAACATGGTCTCGCCCGACGACATGTACGAGGCCTTCGGCGCGGACACGCTGCGTCTGCACGAGATGTCGATGGGTCCGCTCGAGCAGTCGAAGCCGTGGGAGACCCGAGCGGTGTCCGGCGCGCACCGGCTGCTGCAACGGGTGTGGCGCGTCGTCATCGACGAAGGTGACGGGTCGATCCGGGTCACCGATGGCGTGGCATCGGAAGATGATCTGCGCGCATTGCATCGCACGATCGCAGGCGTTCGCGGGGCCATGGACGAGCTGCGCTTCAACACCCCCATCGCGCGCATCACCGAGCTGACGAACCACCTCACCGCCACCTATCCGTCCGGTCCGCCGCGCTCGCTGGCCGAACCGCTGGTGCTGCTGCTCGCTCCCTTCGCGCCGCACATGGCCGAGGAACTGTGGTCACGGCTCGGCCATCCGCAGTCGCTCGTGCACCAGGCGTTCCCGGAAGCTGATCCGGGTTACCTGCTGAGCGAGACCGTTGAAGTGCCGGTGCAGGTGAACGGGAAGGTCCGCTCGCGCATCGTTGTGCCGACCGACACCGACGCAGCCGGGCTCGAGGCGGCGGCGCGGGCCGACGAGAAGGTCGCGGCGATGCTCTCGGGGCTGACCGTCCGCAAGGTCGTGGCCGTGCCCGGGCGGCTCGTCAACTTCGTGGTCGGTTGAGCGTGCGCCATTGCGCGCAGTCGCCCTCCCTCTACGTCGTGACACCTCCAGTTGGCCGCGCGTGGCGCCGATGAGACAGCCGTGACGAGCACGAGAGCGAACGGCGTCGCCGACTCACCGGTGATGCAGGTCCTGGTGGCGTCTGTGCGCCGAACGGCCGACGGGAAAGCGGTCATCACGCCTGACGCCGCTGGCGTCGCCGCTGCTGCTGAGCCCGCAGCATTGGCCAAGGCCACAGCGCTCCACGGTGTGAACCACAGAGTGCTCGACTGGCTGGAAGCAGTCGCTCCCGACCATCCGGTGGTTGGTGTCCTGGCCGAGCGCAACCGCGAGGCTGCCCGCCTCGACATGCGGGTCCGCGGCGCACTGCGCATCGCATGCGCATCGCTCGGCGCCGCCGACGTTGCCGTGGCAGCGATGAAGGGGCCGGTCCTGTCGGCCATCGCGGGCGGCAACGCCGTCCGGCGCTATGGCGACCTCGACCTCCTCGTGTCGCCGGAGGACCTCGGTCGTGCCGCTGACGCACTGGCCGACGCCGGTGCCGTCGTGATGCCCTTGGAGGGTTGGCAGCTCCTGCTCGAGAGTCGCCACGGCCAGATCCCTGTTCGGCTCCCGCTCGCGGTTTCGCTCGATCTGCACTGGCACCTGTCGTCGCAACAATCGCATCGGAACTCGTTCGCCATCGATCCGGCGGCGGTGCTCCTCGCGCGGTCAGAGCGCTTCAGACTCCATGGGGAGGAGGTATCGGTCCTCGATGGCGTGGACATGGTGCTGCACACCGCGGCGCATGCCGGATGGTCAGGCGGCGATCGCCTCGGATGGCTCGTCGACGTTGACTCAGTGGTCCGGTGGGCGTCAGCCCGGCCGCACGGATTGGACTGGGATGAGGTGGTGGCCCGGGCGATGAAGTGGCGGATGGGCCCGCTGGTGGGCGACATGTTGGCCCACACGGTCGCGATTGCGGGGTCCGACGTGCCGGTCGAAGTCCTCCGAAACCTCGACCGCGGAGGTGTGTCGCGTCTGCTGCGAACGGTCGAACGAGTGTCGCCCCTGCTGCGCGAGGAGCGGCCGGTACGTGGTCTCTCGACGCTCGTGCGCAACGACGTCCTGGCCACGCTCCCGGCGTCGCTGGCCAGCGTCACGGGTCGCTTCGCGGCGGCCGCCGCTCGTCGCGTCCGTGGGCTGCCGACCGATACCGTCGAAGAGATCTTCAGCGCCCCCCCTGCAGGCGACGAGGACTGGCGGGACCGTTATCTTGCCTTCGCCCGAGAAGAAGGCAGCCCCTGATCGAAGTCGTCCTCAGGCGCTGATCGCCTCTTTCGTGCGGTCCACCACTCGGCCGCGGTCGAGGTGAAGCGTCTGCGTCGCGATCTCCACCACGTCGGCATCGTGGGTGATGACTATGACGGTCGGGAGGTGGGGAAGCTGCTTCATCCGGTCGAGCAGCCGGCGAACGGCCAGGCGATCGAGATGATTGGTCGGTTCGTCCATCACGAGGACGCGGGGTTCGCGCACCAGGGCTCTGGTCAACGCCAGCCGCTGACGCTGACCGCCCGAGAGCCTTACTCCGCCCTCGCCGATCTCGGTGTCGAGCCCTTCGGGCAGCCCTCGGATCACGTCGTCGGCGGTGGCGATCCGGGCGGCGGCCCACACCTGCTCGTCCGTGGTTTCGGGCCGGCCGTAACAGATGTTCTCGCGGACGGTTGCGCCGAGGAACGAAGGATCCTGGTGGACGATGGCGATGCTGTCTCGCCACGCCTCCATGGAGAGCTCGTCGAACGGGATGCCATCGGCGAGAAGACGCCCCTGCGATGGACGGTACCAACCCATCAGCAGGTTCATCATGGTCGTCTTGCCGGCGCCGTTCGGCCCGACCAGCGCTACGATCGAGCCGGCTTCGATGGTGACGCTGACGTCGTCGAGCACACGCACGTCGCCGTACGCGAAGCTCACCCGCTCGAAGGTGACGTTTCCGGCTAGTGCCGGCTGAGCGGAACCGCCATAGGGTGGCAGCTCAGCGGAATCGTTCCAGGCCTGCAGCGCCAACAACGCCTCGCGGCCGATCAGGACGCCCGGAAGCGCTCCCAGAAGCGACTGCGTGGAACTCTGCGCAAGTGCCATCACGACGAAGAACGACAGGAATGTCCCGATGGTCATCCGTCCGGCCTGGACCTCGACGCCGCCGACGAACAGCACCAAGATGCCGGCCAGCGACACCGAGAGGCTCTGGATCTGGGCGTACAGCATCTGAACGGTCTGCTGGGCGAAGGTGGCGGCGCTGACCTCGTCGATGTGCTTCGACGCGATCTGCAGCTCGTGGCTGGCGGCGTTGTGCGACGAGGTGAGGTCCCAGATCCGCACCGCACGGTGGATGGCCCCGTTGAAGCGCCAGTAGCTCATCCGGTACTCACGGGCCTGCTTCTCCACTCGTGCGCGCAACATGTGGTTGACGACCATGGCGATGGGTGCCGTGATGGCCATGATCAGACCGAGGCGCGGGCTGAGGATGAACAGGTACACGCTGAGCGCGACAACCGTGACGATCGACGGGATGAGCCCGTTGATCATCGAGCTGCTGAAGTCCGCCACCCGCGAGGTGTCGCTCACGATGATCGACTGGATCTCAGCCGGCGGTTGGGCAGTGACGAACGAGCGGGGCAGTCGATGGAGGCGAGCGGCGAGCTCTTTGCGAAGCGTGGACGTGGCATTCGTGCTGGCCCGGGTCGAGACCCGTTGCACCGCGATGGAGAGCGCAGCGCCGACGAGGTAGAGCGCCGCCATTCCGGCGGCTATGAGCGCCAGCGACCCGGGCGTACCGGAACGGAAGCCCTTGTCGACGGCTTGGCGCGTCAACAGCGCGATCGGGATGGCCAGGAGGGACCGCAGCAGCGAACCGCTCAGCGAGAGCGTGACGAGATGCATCTGGCCGCGGTAGTAGCGGGCGTACATCTGGCGGAGCGACCGGAGTTCCTTCATAGCAGTCCGTTCGGAGTTGATCTCATTGCGTACACCGTTTCACTTACGAACAGTGACGTCTAGGGTCATTTGACCACTCACAGTTGCCACTTCGTTCAGCGTATGTCATTGTTGCGGTCGAATACTCACCTTGCGAAGGCAAAGGACACGGACGATGCAACCTGGGGACACATTCAAGATCGGCCTCGACGCCATCACCCAGGACGTTGGCGGAGAGCTGATCATCCTCGATGTCGCGACCGAGCGGTACCTGTCCGTCGATCGGGTCGGCGCCCGCATCTGGGAGCTGCTCCAAACGGAGCGTCCCATGTTCGACGTCCTCGACCAGCTGGTGGAGCGTTACGGCGTGGCTCGCGAGCGCGTCGAAGCCGACCTCGGGGCGTTCGTGGCAAGACTCGAATCCCTTGGACTGGGCCGGCTGCAGTCCGCATGATGCGATGGATTCGGCGGATGCCTGCGCCCTTGCGGCTGCTCGAATCCGCACGGTTGGTCCTGGTAGCAGCCCCGATGCTGGTGCGAATGCGAATCGTGTTGGATCGCGACGGCTTCGTCGCCGCCCGGACCCGAGCCTGCTTCATTGGGGACCGCAAGCGTACGAGCAGCCTCTCGCCAGCCACCACCGCGTACATCGTGCAGCGCGTGGCCTCCGTCGCGCCGAAGAAGCTGAACTGCCTCCCGCGGTCGCTGACTCTGTGGGCGATGGTCACTTCCTACGGCTACGAGCCCGAACTGAAGATCGGCGCTGCGCCCCGCTCCGGTGAGAAGGCCGAGCTCGAGGCGCACGCCTGGGTCGAGCTCGAAAGCCAGCCGCTCGGCGAGAGTGTGGAGCGCTACGTCGTGCTACCCCTCGACGCACGGCACCCGAACCGGTCAGCGGCGACTCGATGACCATGCTGGAGACAACGGCCGAGCATGATCCTGCCGCGGTTTTCGACGAGCGTTACTCCTTCGCCGGCATCACGATCTCGAGCGACCTCGATCTCCCCGGACTGCGACCGGCGAGCATCGACGCCACGGTCGATGCAGTGATCCGGTGCGACATACCCCGCTTCATGGACGACTGCGTCCGGGTCGGCGCCACCACCAGGCTGCCCGACGGCACTCTAGTGATCGACCTGCCGCCCGTCGCCCGAGTCGCCATCAACGTGGCGCAGGCCACGATCGGCATCACCCCGTTTCCCGGAATCGGGCGCAACTTCGTGCGCCATGTGATCGTCGATGTCGCCCTGCCTCGCTACTTCGCGCTGCTCGGACACCCGGCGGTCCATGCAACGGCAGTCCGCATCCATGAGGGAACCGTCGCATTTCTCGCCGGATCCGGTCGAGGAAAGTCGACGCTGTCGGGCGCGCTCGTTGCCCAGGGGGGCACATGGGTGGCGGACGACTTCCTGCTGCTCGAAGTGGGCCCGCACCAGACGACCGTGACGCCCACGGCCGTCTCGACCCGCCTGCTGGCCGACTCGGCCCAAGCGCTCGGGATCGACCCCGCCGATGGCGAGGTGATCGGACCGGACGCTCCGAAGCGCCGATGGAGCGTTGAAGGAACACCGGACCCGGTCCGGTTGACCTGCATCATCGTGCTGGACCGACGCGCCGGCCCGGACGGGCCGATCACGTGCGAGCCGTTGGACGCACGCGACGCGATGGCCGAGCTTGCGGGGCAGTGGTTCCTGAGCGAGGCCGGCAGCGTTTCGCCCTCCACGTTCCTGTCGACGATTGGGCGTCTGCTGCACACGACCCCGATGCTGCGTCTGTCCTACCCGAGCTCGTTCGACCGCCTGGCCGAGACAATTGCGGTGATCCGCTCCCAGATCGCTGCCCGCTCCCGCCCAACCTGTTCACTCGCTTCGACCCCGAGGGTTGGTGAACAATGACGATCACCAACCAAACCAACGACGCGTACGCGACGCCGAGCCTCACCGTGCTGGGATCCCTCGCCGATCCACGAAGGGTGTAATGGAATCGCCGCGCCTTTCTTGGGCAGCGGGGTGAGCGCGCCGTCGTCGGTCCGAGAAATCGCCCATGACGACGCCCGCTGATTTAACAAACAAGGAGGAGGTGAAAATAATGAATACCACGCAAACCGAGGAGTACTCGACGCCCAGCATCACCGTGCTCGGGTCGCTGTCCGATCTTACGAAGGGCGAAACACGCCCAAAGCTGTCCTGGGCACAGAACGACGACTAGGTCCCTGGTCGCGCGTCGTGGGCCGGTGTGACACCTGCCGGTTCCACGACAGCGCGTGATCACTGCCAAGTGGTCGCGCCTCTCGGCATCCTCCGGTCATGGCCCCTAGCACTATCTGTCGAACCGTCGAGGCTTTCATGACTGCGATTGCCCGCATCACATCATTCTTTTGGGCCATCGCATTAGCGCCATTGCGAGCATTTTACGACCTATTATTGAGCCCTGCTGAGGAGATGTACCTTGGAGTCCTGATTCCGCAGGTCGTGCTGCTTGCGCTGGTGCGACGCGGCCAGCGACGGCGAGGGGCACCCAGCTACCCACCTTTGTTCGCGGCCAGCACGCTGCGCCGCGGTAGTTCCAGGGTCGACGTCCTCCTGCTGGTGCTTGGCGACGGCTTTCCCTCCCTGCTGGCATGGGGCCTCTTCACCGGTGCGTTGGTCCGGGCCATGGGTCGGCTCCTGCCGAACGCGCAGATCGCCGCCGGATTCTTCGGGGCTCACGAACAGATCGCGACGCTCAGCATCACGCTGCTGATCCTCGTGGCCGCAGACTTCTCGACATTCGTCAACCACCGACTGCATCACCGGATTCCGACGCTTTGGGCGTTCCACCTCGTCCATCACTCGGCATCCGAGATGACCCCCATAACTGCGACACGCTTCCATCCAATGGAGCTGGTCGTCGGAAACGTCATCGAGTCCATCGTGTCCGGCATCTTGATAGGTACGTGGATCGCACTAGTCCAGCCGAGGGTGGGCATCGCGACCATTCTCGGGGTACATGCGGTGTATGTCCTGTTCCATGTCGCGTTCGCCGCTGCTCGTCATTCGAGCATTCCAATCTCCTTCGGACCCCTCGAGCACGTGTTCGTGTCTCCCCGGATGCACCAGCTTCATCACTCGATCGACCCCCGATACCACGACCAGAACTTCGGACAACTGCTGTCGGTCTGGGATCGATTCTTCGGCTCTAGAGTGCGTACGCCGCCACCCGAAGGCATCCGCTTCGGCGTCGAGGGCCGAACGGGCGAATCGTTTCGGGAGGCGCTCCTGACCCCATTCATCGACGCGATGGCAACACTGCGCCGCACCCGGGCGCCGGTTGCGCCGGTGTTCGCCGGGTCCGTACCGCTCGACGACTGATCGCCAGAAGCGACCACCTCGACCAGTACGGTGACAGGAATGCGTCGACTTCCTCTCCTCCTTGTTTCCGCCGCGCTGCTGGTGCTCCCGGCGTGCAGCTCCGACTCGTCCACGGACACGACCGCAACCGCGGGTAGCGCCGTAACTGCTGACAGCGCCGTCACCGCGGACAGCGCCGCACCAGTTGCCGTGCCCTGTCCGGCCGCCGACGGCTCGAGCCCGAAGACCCAGAAGTTCGATGTCGCACCAACCGTTTGCATCGACGCTGCCAAGAAGTACGTCGCCACCATGGTCACGAACAAGGGCACGATGATCTTCGCCCTCGACCCCATCAAGGCACCGATCACCGTCAACAGCTTCGTGTTCCTGGCCCGCTACCACTACTTCGACGGGATCGGCTTCCACCGCGTGGTGCCAGGTTTCGTCCTGCAGGGCGGCGACCCGCTGGGAACCGGCCTGGGTGGGCCGGGGTACGCGTTCGGGGACGAACTGCCGAAGGCCGGGGAGTACAAGTTCGGGTCGCTCGCCATGGCCAATTCCGGGCCGAACACGAACGGCAGCCAGTTCTTCGTCATCTCGGGGCCGCAGGGAGAGCAGCTACCGCCTTCGTATTCGCTCTTCGGACAGCTGACCTCCGGCGACGACGTGGTCAAGGCGATCGACGCGCTCGGCGTTGGGGACGGGGCCCCGAAGGAACCCGTCACGATCACTTCGGTGACGATCGAAGAGAACTGACCTGCGCTCCGCTACTTCTTCGGACGGAGCGCGAGCAGCTTCACCGGCGGATAGAGCGCGACCGGGCTGGCGCTGGGCGCCGGAAGGACGCCACCTTCGGCCTCGACGGTGAAGGACCATTCGATGGTGCCGGCGGCCGCAGTCGCGACCCGGGCGGTGTAGGTGGCGCCGGGCTGAAGGGGCAGGCGGGGAACGATGACGACGGCGTTCTTCTGGGTGAGCAGCGTCCGGGCCGTCTTCTGCGCCCCGGCATCCGGATTCGCGTAGCCGGCGTCGATCAGGCAGGTCTCCACAGCACGACCGTCGAGTGTGAGCTCAGCGGTGGCTGTCCCCGGGGGGCT
>JAYTFI010000254.1:0-4930 GCA_043734485.1 Acidimicrobiales bacterium
GCACGCGGCCGCGGCCGAACGCCTCGTCGCTCCGATCGAGCCGGCACTCTCTCGCGCGCTCGGTGAACGCGCCGAGCGTGAGCTGCTTGATGTCATCACCGCGCTCGAGCTCCTCGCCCGCCACCTCACCCCGAGCACCGCCGCTGGTCCCCCCCCGTCATCCTCCTCACACACCGTTGGATGCTGATGCTGATCCGTCTGCTGCGCACCCATCTCGCTAAATACCGCAAGCTGCTCGTCGCCGTGGTGGCGCTGCAACTCGTCCAGACGAGCGCGTCGCTGTACCTGCCGAGCCTCAACGCCCACATCATCGACCGTGGAATCGCCCGCGGCGACCACTCCTACATTCGCTCGATCGGCCTGCTGATGCTGGCCATCTCGCTCGTGCAGATCAGCTTCAACATCGGTGCCGTGTACTTCGGGTCCCGCGCCGCCATGGGCTTCGGCCGCGATGTGCGCAGCAGTCTCTTTCACACGGTGACCGGCTATTCAGCCCGCGAGGTGGGGCAGTTCGGGGCGCCGTCACTCATCACCCGTATCACCAACGACGTCCAGCAGGTCCAGATGCTCGTGCTCATGACGTGCACATTGCTCGTCGCCGCACCCATCACGACCGTCGGCGGTGTGGTGATGGCACTGCGCGAAGACGTCGGCCTTTCGGCCATCCTGCTCGTGAGCATTCCCGTGCTCGTCGTCTGCATCAGCATGGTGATCGTGCGGATGGTGCCGCAGTTCCGGGTGATGCAGGTCAAGATCGATTCGATCAACAAAGTGCTACGCGAACAGATCACCGGCATACGCGTCGTGCGAGCATTCGTACGCGAGCCGGATGAGGCACGGCGATTCGAGACCGTGAACGAGGACCTCACCGGTACCGCCATGCGGGCCGGGCGGCTGATGGCCTTCATGTTCCCGACGGTGATCGTGATCCTCAACGTGTCGAGCGTCGCCGTGGTGTGGATCGGGGCGAGCAGGATCAACGCCGGCTCGATGTCGATCGGGGCGCTGGTCGCGTTCCTCAGCTACCTCGCGCAAATCCTCATGTCGGTCATGATGGCGACGTTCATGGCCGTGTTGGTGCCACGTGCCGCGGTGTGCGCCGAGCGCATCCAAGAGGTGCTCGACCTGCCTTCCTCAGTGGTCATCTCGCCGACGCCGGTGACCGAGGTGCATACCAGCGGCTCACTCGAGTTTCGAAATGTCGGCTTCCACTACCCGGGCGCCGAGAAGGCGATTCTCGAAGATGTCTCGTTCCTCTCGCTGGCCGGCAAGACCACCGCCATCATCGGCAGCACCGGTTCGGGCAAGACGACGATGATCAACCTGGTTCCCCGCCTGGCCGATGCGACGTCGGGCGCGGTGCTCGTCGACGGAGTGGACGTCCGCGATCTCCAGCCCGATGTGCTCTGGGACCGGATCGGGCTCGTGCCGCAGAAGCCCTACCTGTTCTCCGGGACGGTCGCCAGCAACCTGCGCTACGGCAAGCCCGACGCCACCGACGAAGAGCTGTGGGAGGCGCTCGAAGTTGCGCAGGCCAAGGACTTCGTGGCCGACATGCCCGGTCAGCTCGACGCCCGAATAGCGCAAGGAGGCTCGAACGTTTCCGGTGGGCAACGTCAGCGACTCGCCATTGCCCGGGCGCTCGTGCGAAAGCCTGAGATCTACCTGTTCGACGACTCGTTCTCGGCTCTCGACCTCGCCACCGACGCAAGGCTGCGTGCCGCGCTCGTGCCGTTCACGGCCGGAGCGACCATGGTGATCGTGGCGCAGCGGGTCTCGACGATCGCCGGCGCCGATCAGATCCTCGTACTCGAAGACGGCCAGACCGTCGGCCTCGGGACCCACGCCGAGCTGCTCGAGAACTGTCCGACCTATGCCGAGATCGTCGCCTCGCAGATGGCACAGCAGGACGTGGCGGCATGAACGAGCGTCAGCGAGCGAACAATCAAGCACAGGCCCCGTTCAGGGGAGCGCCGACGGCGAAGCCGGAGGTGCACCCATGACCAACGCAACCCAGGCACTCCCAGCCGGTGCGACCCCACAACTGCCCGACGACGGCGGCCCGATCAAGCCACCGCCGCCGGCCCTCGGCGGGGGACCGCGCTTCGGCAACGCAGGCATGCCGGCCGAGAAGTCGAAGGACTTCGGCAAGTCGGTCCGGCGACTTCTCGAACGGCTCCGGCCCGAGCAGACGCGCGTCATCGGCGTGCTGCTGATGGCCTTCACCAGCGTCACACTCGTGGTCCTCGGCCCGAAGATCCTCGGTCACGCCACCGACCTCGTGTTCAAGGGCATTCGCGGCCAGGACGGCATCGACTTCGGTGCCCTCCATCGCGTGCTGTTCCTCGCCGTGGGCACGTATCTGACGTCGTCTGCGCTGCAATTCCTGCAGGGCTACACGCTCGCCGGGATCGTGCAGCGGACGTTGTACCGGATGCGGGCCGACGTCGAGGACAAGCTCGGCCGGCTCCCGCTCAGCTATGTCGACCGCCAGCCGCGCGGCGACCTCCTGAGCCGTGTCACGAACGACATCGACAACATCTCGCAGAGCCTCCAGCAGACCCTCAGCCAGATGCTCACTTCGGTGCTGTCGATCTCCGGCGTCGTGGTCATGATGCTGATCATCGCGCCGGTGCTCGCGATCGTCGCCGTGCTCACGATCCCGGCGTCGATGTTCGTGATCAAGCAGATTGCGAAGCGGGCCCGGGGCCGGTTCATGGCGCAGTGGAAGCACACCGGCATGCTCAACGCGCAGGTCGAAGAGGCCTTCACCGGTCATGCCATCGTGAAGGCGTTCGGCCGCCAGCGTGAGGTCGAGGCCAAGTTCAAGGCCACGAACGAGGTGCTGTACGAGGCCAGCTTCGGCGCCCAGTTCGTGTCGGGCTGCATCCAGCCGGCGATGATGTTCCTCGGCAACCTGAACTTCGTGGCGATTGCTGTGATCGGCGGCCTGCGCGTCTCGTCGGGGGCGATGTCGCTCGGCGATGTGCAGGCCTTCATCCAGTACTCCCGCCAGTTCACGCAGCCCCTCACCCAGTTCGCGTCGATGATGAACGTGCTCCAGTCCGGCATTGCGTCGGCCGAACGGGTCTTCGAGTTCCTCGACGCGCCCGAGCAGTCACCCGACGATCCGAACCCGCTGGTGGACCCGGCGCCACGCGGCCGTGTGGAGTTCGACAACGTGTCGTTCTCCTACGACCCGGACCGCCCGCTCATCACGGATCTGTCGCTAGTGGCCGAACCGGGTCGAACAGTCGCCATCGTGGGCCCGACCGGTGCCGGCAAGACCACGCTCGTGAACCTGATCATGCGTTTCTACGAGTTGGACGAAGGGCAGATCCGCATCGACGGGAACGACATCTCGAAGATCCGCCGGCGCGACCTGCGCGCCAACATCGGCATGGTGTTGCAGGACACGTGGCTGTTCGGCGGCACGATTCGGGAGAACATCGCCTACGGCAACCTCGAAGCGACACCGGAGCAGATCATGGCCGCGGCCAGGGCGACCTACGTCGACCGGTTCGTGCATTCGCTACCCGACGGTTACGACACGATCGTCGACGACGAGGGCGGCAGCGTCAGTGCCGGCGAGAAGCAGCTCCTCACGATCGCCCGAGCATTCCTCGCCAACCCTGCCATCCTCATCCTCGACGAGGCCACCAGCTCTGTCGACACCCGCACCGAAGTCCTCATCCAGCGGGCAATGGCGGCGTTGCGGTCCAACCGTACGAGCTTCGTGATCGCCCACCGGCTCAGCACCATCCGCGACGCCGACACCATCCTCGTGATGGACGGCGGGCGGATCGTCGAGCAAGGCGACCATGCCGCGCTGCTGGCGTTGCAGGGGGCGTACTACAACCTTTACAACTCGCAGTTCGCCGGCGCGGCCGCCGAGGTCGTCTGAACTCAGTCAAATGGGTGCGGCTCAATGCGAGTGACGTGGACGTGTCGGGCTCGGTGGGTGCGCTGGCACGTGAGCGCGGCGGATCGGCACGACGGCAAGGAGCAGATTGTCGCTCACGGCAACCATCGGGCGTTCACGGGCTTCGAATCGTCACGCACGGCGCACGCGGCTGGTCGCCTGGCGCCCCGATCCGACGCGCTCGCCCGGCATCCGCCACGACAAGGTCGAGGTACCCTTTGCGACACGCGAACGGGAACGTCTCCGCTGATGCCTCGATGTTTATGCAGTCGATCCGGGAGCGCGGCGGATCGGGACATCGAATCGTCGAACTCCACCACGTACTGTGGCGATAGTCGCCACACCAACGCCTTTCGCTTACGTTTGGTGGCCTCGACGCCCATTCGCTCGTGCCGATCCGCCACGCTCACCCGGCATCCGACCAGGGAACTCTGGGTCAATGGCCACCGCCCCGTCACTCCACGGGAGCCGCACCCCAAATCTGAATCGTAGGCGTGCCGATTGTCTGCGTACGGATTGTCTGCGCGCCGATTGTCTGCGCACCGATGATCAGCGAGAAGACGTCAGCGTGCACCGATGGCGGTGAGGATGCGATCGCACAGCGCCATCGTGGCCACATTGTCGGCGGCAGAACTGGCTGGCTCCGACCCGTCGACGACACAGCGGAGGAAGTGCTCGACCTCGCCGACGAACCCCCGAAGGTAGAGGTCGCGCGCCCCGCCCGATATCGGTGAGCTGACGGCTTCGATGGTGGTCGTCTCCTCGTCGAGCGTCTGCCAGCGCGGAGAACCGGCAGGGAGAGGTCGGTCGTGGTGGTAGACGACGCGCTGCAGGTTCTCCGCGCTGGCGAACCCTTTGCGACCGGTGACCGTGAGCTCCTCGTGCTCGCGGCCCCACGACGGGGCGCTGGCGAAGCTCATCGAACCGACGACGCCGCTCTCGAACTGCAGCGCCACGCTCATGGCGATGTCGGCGCCCCGCGAGTTGCGGAACCCGCGCACATCGGCC
>JAYTFI010000255.1:0-5609 GCA_043734485.1 Acidimicrobiales bacterium
CCGGTACAGGCGCGGCCATTACCGCTCCCGGGAGCGCTAGCGGCAGCGCAATGTTCTCCGCCACATGGACTTCGACGCACAGCGCAACGCACTCGGTGCAGATGAACGCCTTCTCGCCCGCGATCAACTTCGCCACCTCGCTCTCGGACTTGCCGCAGAACGAGCAATACAGCCCGCCGCGCGGCGGGCGGACCGGCTTTCGTCCGCCCGCCGGGCTCATCTCAGGACCGGGCCGCGGCTTCGGCCACCACTGAGGAGAGGAACGCTGCGACGTCGACGCCGCGCTCCACGTCTTTGCCCCGTGCGTTCACCCCGACCGTATGTGCACTTACGTCATCGTCGCCGGCCACGAGCACGTAGGGGATCTTCTCCAGCTTCGCCTTTCGGATGCGAGCACCGAGCGGCTCGTCGGCCTCGACCATCTCTGCTCGCAGCCCTGCGGCGCGACACTCGTCGACCAGTATGCGCGCGTAGGAATCGTGATCGGCCCGTACCCCGAGGATTTGCACCTGGACCGGGGCGAGCCACGTGGGGAATGCACCGGCGTAATGCTCGAGGAGCACGCCGAAGAACCGCTCGATCGAACCGAACAGGGCCCGATGGATCATGACCGGCTGCTTGCGGGTGTTGTCGCTGGCGACGTACTCGAGGTCGAAGCGGCCCTCGCTCGGCATGTTGAAGTCGTATTGGATGGTCGACAGCTGCCACTGGCGACCGATCGCGTCTTTCACCTTGACGTCGATCTTCGGGCCGTAGAACGCCGCGCCGCCTTCATCGACGGTGTAGCTGAGTCCCTCATGCTCCATGGCCGATACGAGCGCGGCCGTGGCATGCGCCCATCCCTCGTCCGTGCCGACGGACTTGTCGAGGTCGCGGGTGGCGAGCATGGCCTCGAACTCCTCGAAGCCGAAGCTCCTCAGGATGTCGATGACGAAGTGCAGCAGCGAGATGATCTCGTCGGCCGCCTGTTCCTGGGTGCAGAAGATGTGCGAATCGTCCTGGGTGAAGCCTCGGATGCGCATGAGGCCGTGCAGCGTGCCGGCCCGCTCGTAGCGGTAGACGGTGCCGAGCTCGAAGATCCGCAGCGGAAGCTCGCGGTAGCTGCGCTGCCTCGCGTCGAATATCAGGCAGTGCATCGGGCAGTTCATGGGCTTCGGGTAGTAGGTCCCGTTGTCCATCTCCATGGGCGGGTACATCCCGTCCTTGTAGAACCCGAGATGACCAGAGGTCTCGAACAGCTTCGCGTTGGCGAGGTGCGGGGTGTACGCGAATTGGTAGCCGCCGTCTTCGTGGCGCTTGCGGCTGTAGTCCTCCATCAGCTTGCGGACGATGGCACCCTTCGGATGCCACACGGCGAGCCCGGCACCCAGCAACGGCGGGAACGACAGCAGGTCGAGTTCGACCGCGAGCTTGCGGTGATCGCGCTTCTCCGCCTCCTCCAACCGGGTGAGGTGCTCCTGCAGCGCCTTGTTCGACTCCCACGCCGTGCCGTAGACGCGCTGGAGCATCGGGCGCTTCTCGTCGCCCCGCCAATACGCGCCAGCCACCTTCATCAGCTTGAACGAGCCGAGCTTGCCGGTACTGGGCACGTGCGGGCCGCGGCAAAGGTCGACGAACCCGCCGGGCTCTGCTCCCGCAACCGGGGCCCCGTCCGTGTTCCGGTAAAAGCTCACGACGTCGGTGCCGCCTCCTTCGACCGAGTCCTCCTTTCCGCCGACACCCGTGATGATCTCGAGCTTGTACGGCTGCTCGGCGAACAGTTCCATTCCCTCGGCCAGGGTGACCTCGCCCCGGATGAACGGCTGGTCGGCCTTCACGATCTCGCGCATGCGGGCCTCGATGCGCGCCAGGTCGGCTTCGGTGAAGCGAGCCCCGTTCGGCAGGTCGAAGTCGTAGTAAAAGCCGTTCTCGATGGCCGGGCCGATGCTGTACTTCGCGCCGGGCCACAGGTCGGCGACGGCCTGCGCCATCACATGCGAGGTGGAGTGGCGCAGGACGTGACGGCCCTCGTCGGAGTCCGGGGTGACGATGGAAACCTTCGCGCCGTCGGGCAGCGGGCGGTTGAGGTCCCACTCCTCGCCGTTGACCTTGGCCGCGATCGCGGCCTTGGCCAGGCGGGCACCGATGGAGGCGGCCAGATCGGCCGTCGTCGCGCCCGTGGCCAGTTCCTTGGTGGAGCCGTCGGGGAGCGAGATGGTGATCTGGTCTGACATAGGAAGTTGAGGCTACCGGCACCCTCTCGGCGGAGGCGCGCCATATCCGACCGAGCCGCTCGACCGCTCGAGGTTCTACAGGCACACGCCCAGGAGCATCGCTGCTTCGGACACGCCATCACCGCGTGCGGCAGCGGCGTCGATCGCGGCCACGGCACCCGGCGCATCGAGGTCGTCGTCGAGTCGTTCACGGACTTCGTCGAGCGCGCCATCGCCCTTGCCGGCCGAACGCCAGCGGTCATGTCGCTGCTGCGCGGTCGTGAGGAGGTGGTCGAACCACTCCCATCCATCGCGGTAGTGGTGGGCCACGATCGCCGTGCGGATCACCATCGGGTCCCATCCCTCGTCGATGAGCCCGCTGACATAGCGCAGGTTGCCGAGCGACTTCGACATCTTCACGCCGTCGAGCTTCACGTAGGCCTGGTGCATCCAGTGCTTGGACAGCGGCTCGCCCGTAGCTGCCTCGGACTGCGCCGCCTCGCACTCGTGATGCGGGAAGATCAGGTCCTCGCCGCCGCCGTGGAGATCGAGCGTGCTCGTGGCCAGCTCTCGCATCGACAGCGCCGAGCATTCGATGTGCCACCCCGGCCGCCCCGGCCCCCACAGCGACTCCCAGCTCGGCTCGTCCGGGAGCGACGGCTGCCAGAGGATGAAGTCGAGCGGATCGCGTTTGTTCGGGTCGCCGACGTTGCCGCCCCGCTCAGCCGCGTGGGCGAGCATCTCGGACCGGCTGTAGTTGCTGATCTGACCGAACTTCGGGAACGTGCTGACGTCGAAGTAGACCGCGCCTCCGGCCTGGTAGGCATGGCCGGTGTCAAGCACCATGCCGATGAAACCGAGGATGTCGGGAATGGCGGACGTCGCCCGTGGCTCCGAATACGACTCGAGCTGGCCGAGGGCCTTCATGTCGCCGTCGAACTTCGCGACCTCCTCGGCGGCGAGGTCGAGATAGTGCACGCCCTTCTCTCGCGCCTTGCCGAGGATCGAGTCGTCGACGTCGGTGATGTTGCGGACGCATAGCGTCTGATGGCCAAGGTCGCGAAGGCGCCGCTGGAGGATGTCGTAGGTGATGTAACACGTGGCATGGCCGATGTGCGTGGTGTCGTAGGGCGTGACGCCACAGGTGTACATACGGACGATCTCCGGGGGATCGAAAGGGACGACCGCTCTCCGGGCGGTGTCATACAGACGCATTGGCATGGCGGGATGTTCTAGTTGCTCTGGAGCACCGGCAGGCATTTGCGCCTGCGTGCGGTGTGGCTCTAGTCGATGGTGATTCCGGTCATCCGCAGTGCCGAACGGGTCTTGTAGCGCATGTTCAGCTGCAGCAGCACGGCGGCGAAGGCCTCGATGGGCGCAGCGTTCGACAGGCCGCCGGTGTCGAGTGGACGACAGCCCGGGATCTTGCGCACGATGTCGGCGGTGACCTCGGTGGCCTTCGCATGATCGGAGCAGATCAGCACGTCGGACTCGATCGGCTCGATGATGTTGCCGAGCTCGCGGGCCGGAAGATGGTGGAACGCCGCCGAGACGAGCGCTCGGGGAACGATGGCCTGCACGCTGGCGGCAACCGATCCGCGCGGCGGGACCAGCGGCTGGAACTCCGGGCCCACTTTGGCGAGGGCGTTGGCCATCGAGATGACAACCTTGTTCTTCAGCAAGGCAGCCACACTGAGGGCGGTCGACGCGGTCGAATCCCAGGGGGTGGCGATGACGACGACGTCCGCGGTTGCTGCGCCCTCGTTGGTGTCGGCCCGCAGGCTGAGCTTGTGATCGGGCCAGCGATCGAGGATCGCGTCGACCACCTCCATGGCCTTGTACTTCGACCGCGAACCGATCACGACGTCGTACCCCACCGACGCGAGCCGAGCGGCGAGGCCGCTACCAGCGGGTCCGGTTCCACCAAGGACAGCTATCTGCATTGGCCAACCCTTGCACGTTCCGACTGGTCGAAGCCACCGCGGCCCGAAACATCCCGTCGTAACGTGCACAGGTATGCGCGGTCAGCCCGAGCGCCCACCACCGAACACGCACCCGAACACGCACCGAACACCCACCCGGCCACCAATGAAGGAACGTGCACATGGGAATCCTCGACGGCAAGCGACTGCTCATCACCGGGGTCCTCACCGACGCATCGCTTGCATACGGCGTCGCCCAGACCGCGCTCGACGAAGGGGCCGAGATCGTGCTGACGGGTGCCGGCCGCGGGCTCAGCCTCACCCAGCGCACGGCCCGCAAGCTCCGGGTTCCCAAGGGGATGGCCGCCCCGGACGTGCTCGAGCTCGACGTGACCGACCCGGCGCAGATGGCCTCCGTCGCCGCTGCCCTCGGGGCTAAGTGGGGCGCATGCGACGGTGTCCTGCACGCGGTCGGGTTCGCGCCCGCCAACTGCCTCGGCGAGGACCTGTTCGCGGCGACCTGGGACGAGGTGTCGATGGCCATGCACGTGTCGACGTACTCGCTGCGGGTACTGGCCGAAGGACTGCTCCCCCTGATGAAGTCGGCGGGCGGCGGCTCGATCGTCGGACTCGACTTCGATGCCACCGTCGCCTGGCCGTCGTACAACTGGATGGGCGTGGCCAAGGCCGGCCTCGAGTCGCTGAACCGCTACCTGGCGCGGTCGCTCGGGCCGGACAACGTGCGCTGCAACCTCATTGCGGCCGGGCCGGTGAAGACCATGGCGGCGAAATCGATCCCCGGGTTCTCCAAGTTCGAGGACACCTGGAACGACCGCGCCCCGCTCGGTTGGGACGTCACCGACTCAAGCGCGGTGGCCAAGGCCGCGGTTGCGCTGCTCTCCGACTGGTTCCCGGCCACGACGGGGTCGATGATCTATGTCGATGGCGGCTACCACGCCATTGGCGCCTGAGCAGCGGCGACGATGCCGTCCTGGGCGGGCCAGAATGGTGACATGACCGAGAACGGCACTCCGCGACGCATCGGGGTCCAGCCCTTCGACCGCGACATGATCAAGAACCATCTCGAACGCAACGACCTTAAGCACCTCGTCGACCAGGACGGCGACTTCCGGGTCGACTTCGCAGCCTTCGATGACAGCGGCTACGAGATCAGTGTGTGGCTCACCGCCGAGGGCACGAACGAGGACATCTTCGTCATCCGGGCCCTTGCCAATGCCCGGGTCCCGAAGACGCAGTGGCCCGTCGTCACGGCGTTCTGCAACAAATGGAACATGGAGAAGCGCTACCCGAAGGCGTTCCTCTGGATCCCGGACGACACCGAGCAACTCTTCGGCGCCATCCATCTCGAAGGACAGTTCCCGCTTGCAGCCGGCGTCACGCAGATGATCCTCGATGAGTTCATCTCGACGATCATCGGCACGTCGTTCTCGTTCTGGGAGGCCGTCTCGACCGAACGCCTCCTGGCCGATCCCGT
>JAYTFI010000256.1:0-24379 GCA_043734485.1 Acidimicrobiales bacterium
GGCGACGAACGATTCCGAACGAATGCACAGCGGATCCGGAACGAAATCGCATCAATGCCGCTCCCCGCAACCCTCGTCGCAGTCATCGAAGAACTCGCCGGCCCGACTGCAAAGTAAACTTCCAGGAAACACCAGAAACGCGAACCCTCGTACCCAGACCACGACGCCGGATGGGCGAACGGGAACATCTTGAAGTCTCCCTCGGCTCTCAGCGTCGTTGAGAGAGAGGCTGCGATGATCCGCTGCCAACCAGTAGTCAGCGACAGCGCCTGCAAGCTCCAAGATGCGTTGTCGCCGAGTGGCAGCTCAGCTGTGCGTGCTGTGCGTGCTGTGCGTGGGGCTACGACGGCACCGCTTGGAACTCGTCGAGCACCTCGAGTGGGAGCGGCACTCGCTGAAGAGCGTGGTCGGCATCGTGTTGCCACACATAGCGGACCGTGCCGTCGGGGTCGACCCCGACCCACGATTGCTTGGGCGCGTAAAGTATGTGTCCGGTGCCGTAGGCCTCGAATACCCGCTATTCTGGGTCGGAGTACAGCGGGTAGTTCAACCCGAGGCTCTCCACGACCTCGCGGCATTGCGCCAACGGCAGTGGGAGGATCACCATCAACTCGACGCCGCGTGCGCTGAACTCTTCGTTTGTGCGAGTCAGGTCATCCAGACCTGGGATGCACAGCGGTCATATGATCCTTGTACATAGACGGATTCACTCGTTGTGGGACTTCCATCGCTGGCGAGTTCAGACCCAGTTTCACACGCCAGACAGCCCCCACCAAGACGTCGATAACCTCAGATCCGCGTACTCCGCGTGACGCAGTCGTTCGAGCGCAAGATTGGTGTGTCGAAATGGCGGGCCATCCGTTCAGCTCTCGGAAGACTCGGACCACTTGGGGTACCCTCTTCGCACGAGTCCGGCTGACATGCGGGGTCGTGCGTGGAACCCGAGGGAATTTTAGATGATCGAGACGAAAGCACGAAGGACTCCTATGCGCCGCCATATGTTGATCGCCGCAGCACTCGCTTTCGTCGTAGCGAGCTCGCCAGGGTTAGCACCTGAACGAGCGAGCGCAAAGACGAAGCCGAAAAGCCGGTCAAAAGTGTTCACGGTCGGAGGACCGTCTATACAGAAATTTCAGCTAACGATTCTGGGGACCTACACGGGAACTGATGGCTTCGGCCTGGAGACCGGCACGATCTCGGTTCCGAAGCTCCTCCTTCAGATCGTAACCTATAGCGGTCAAACCGTGACGACTGGCACGGGGACCGGACGCGTGACCGGCACCCTCGAAACGCTCCGTATGTCGCCAAAATGCAAGACGCCCGCAAATGGGCTCGCTGTCCTTCAGTTCATCGCACTCCCCATGCTTTCATCACCACCTCCAACAACCATTCCGGAGAATCCGCCTACCGAAGAACCTCTGACGCCGCTGGGGGCACCGAAACCGCCCGTTCCGCCGGGAAAGGTCGGGTTCTCGGTCATTGCCGCCCCATCGGGACTAACTGCTGTTCCCGGCCAGGGACTCACGGGACCGTCGGTTCCGTGCGGTCCCAGTCCCGGGAAGTTGGTGTTCGTAGGCGCTATGGCGCTTGCAACGGTGAACCGGGCGACCACCTCACCGCCGTTTCTCATCTTTTCGCAGGCAGGCGAGAAGCTTTTGGTTCAAAACTCGGAAGGACCGCTCACATACGACCTCACCTTCACGCTAGTGCGCCTCAGCTGAAGTCGACCTTCAACAACCGTGAACACCACCGTTGCCGGCCAGCCAATCGACGCAACCCGCTCAAGGGAACCGAATCGAGGTCGTTTGTCGATGTCTACTTCGCCCCCATATATGGACGCCACCGAACGCGGTTAAATGACGAGTAAGACGCCTCGTTGGAGCTCGCGGGATGTCAGGCAGTTTGCACAGGAGTTCCGAACATCTCGGGACCACTCCCAGGCCGTACTTTGGCGACGATCACCGGGGCAGGCTGGCTAACCTCGAGTGTTCGCCCGTGGGCGTGAGGATGGCGTGGGAGTGGCGTGTTGGTCTGCGCGCTTAGGTTGTGTGGTTTGGGCCTGAGGAGGGACTTGGCGGGTCAGAGGTTCGTCGCTGTTGGGTGTTGTCGGCGCGCTGTGCGGTGGCGTCGGTCCGTTGCGGCGCGGGCTCAGGGTCAGCAGAGTCGGGTTCGTAGTCGGGTGAACGCGGTGGCGAGGTCGTGGCGCCAGGGCCGGGTGTCGTCGATGCGCAGGATCAATCGTCCGTGACGGTGGGCGAGTCGTGCGGCGACGTGGAAGATCCGGTAGCGCAGGGCACTGCCATTCTGATTGTTCTCTACGCAGTCAGATTGGGTGCCTCTGTGGAATCGGATCCTACGCGCATGTGCGAGTTGCTGGTCGGCTTGCCAGACGCGACCGTGCTCGGTGTCGACGAGGCCGATGACCGTGTGACGGTGGTTATTGAGACGCGCGGTCACCACGACCGTTGTGTCTGGGGTGTGGTCAAGGGTGCCCGCACGGCGGAGTGCCGTGAGCGGAGATCGCTTCGGCCGGGATCGGTCGACAGGCGGCTTGGGGGCGGTGGCACGAAATGACGGCTCCGTTGGAGAAGCAGCTGCGGCGTCTCGAAGCGCCTGATTTCGGAGGTCCTAAATTCAGACGTCTTGACGGTGGATGTCTAACTTCAGATGTCTGGACATGAGGTATCAATCGGCGAGTTCCGAGTGGTGCACTGACCGAAGCAGGAGGCGCTTTCGGGGTCCTTCCTCGGCGTCAATCCTCGCCCAAGGTCTGCGATCGCAGTGATCGAGTGCACCATAAATGGTAACTATTCAGGTGGGTCCACCGTTGTCCGCGTGCAGTCTGGTTCGATGGGTGTGTGTCGGATGATCTGCGCGCTGACTATGACCGGAGGGTCGATGTTCTGCGCGCAGAGTATGAGCGGTTGGTTGGTGAGCAGCGGGTGTTGATCGAGTTGCTGGAGGCGCGGGTCGCGGTGTTGGAGAAGGCGGCTGGGCAGGATTCGTCGAACAGTTCGAAGCCGCCGTCGTTCGATGGTGTTGGTCCGAGAAGGAACCGGGCCGAGCGTCGCGCTGAGGCACGTGTCGCGGGTCGTAGACCTGGGAAGCAGCCCGGCGCACCGGGTGCGCATCTTCGTCGGCGTGATCCTGACGAGGTCGTGGTGCATGCGCCGCAGTGTTGCGGTGGGTGTGGCACGGACATGGCCGTAGCGGTTGTCGTCGCGGTGGAGGTCCGTCAGGTTGTCGATCTGATCCCGGCGAGTGTGCGCGTGACGGACCATGTCGTGGAACGTCGACGGTGTGGCTGTGGGTACGAGACGGCGGGCGTGTTCCCGTCGCCGGCGCGCGCACCGGTGTGTTGGGGACCGGAGGTGCGGGCGTTGGCCGTGTATCTGATGGACAGGCAGCATCTGCCTGTGATGCGCTGCGCGGAGCTTCTCTCTGACGTTCTCGGTGCACCGGTCTCGGCTGGTTGGTTGTGTGGCGTGCAGCTCGAAGCAGCCGATCGGTTGGAACCGTTCATGGACGTGGTCCGGGCCCAGCTCGCGGTCGCGGCGGTGTTGTGTGCGGATGAGGCCGGCACCGCTCTCGCTACCGGGAAAGTCTGGGTACATACGTTGGCGACGGGTCTGTTGACGTTGCTTGTCGCGCACCCGAAACGCGGTGTCGACGCGATGCGTGACATGGGCATCCTCGAGGCCTACGAGGGCACTGTGGTCCATGACGGTTGGAAGTCCTACGAAACGATCGGCAGCTTCAATCATGCACAATGCGGCGCCCACTTCCTGCGCCACTTGGACGCCGCCGCCGAAGTGGTGTTCAACAAGGACTGGACCGGAACGGTCCGGGCATGTCTGCTCGCCGCTCGCGCTGCTGCGGAGATCGCCGCCGATGCCGGACACCGAAGAGTGCCGAAGAAGATCACAGCCGCGATCCGGGCCGATTACGACCTAGCCGTGACCGCGGCGTTCCGACTCTGCCCGGCCGGCCCGCCACCATACGTACCTGTGCACCGACCTGCCGGAAGCGCAGAAGGCGGCGTTGCACGAGCAGGTGAGGACACCGCTCGTGTACACCCACGTGGCGATCCGCAACTGGCAGTCGTTCCACGAGCTCGGTATCCGCCAGATCGTGGCTCCCGGCAGCTATCACACCTACGTTGCACTCGACTTTCCGGTCAGCATGGGCACGTATCAGTTCCCGAGCCGGCCGGATGAGCCGATGCTGCTCTTCATGAGGCGGACTCCTTGCTCGCCCGGGATGGACGAGAAGTCGCAGCATTGGCTGGGGCGTGTGGACTTGTTCAACACGTCTTTCGCGACGTTTGAGCGGAACATACGTGACCAGTTGCAGAGGATGCTTGGCGACCACGGTTTCCAGGCGGCGCGCGACATCGAGGGGATCGTGGTCAACCGCTGGGCTCACGCGTACGAGCGCAACCCGCTCTTTGACCCGGTGTGGGGCGAAGGGCAGGAGCCCTTTTACGATCGGGCGCAAGCGCTTTGGCCGCGTCTCAATCGCAAACTCGGATGCGGGCGGGCACGCCTATACCGATGGGCCATCGATCAGGCCTATCGCGCGGTGAACGAGCTGCGGGCAGCGCGCGTCATCTGACGCGGGTGCGCTGGCGAAGCTGCAGCCCGTTCAGCGTGTGTGGACGGTCGCGCGCCAGTGTCGGGCGGACGGCGGCGTTTACGGGCTCTACGCGATTGGGTGGGGAGAGCGGGTTCGGATTGGTGGGGCTCGTGGAGCTTGCCATTTGATGCCGCCTGTGTGAAGTAGGATGCGGATGCGGTAGTTGTCGAAAGAGCGGAACCCGTGCCCGCAGCGCTTCACCTTCTTCACCAAGAGGTTGAGGCCTTCGGTTGGCCCGTTGGACGCTCCGGTGTCGAAGCGGGCGAGGATCTCTGGTCTCCAGCGCTTCAGGGTGGCGGCCAGAGCACGGATCTCGGCGACATCGTCGGCCATGGCGCCGATGATGGTCCTTATCGAGCAGCGCTTCCGCGTCGGCCCGGCTGTTGGCGAGGTACACGTCTCGGACGGATTCCTTGGCCAGCCACGCGCCGAGGACCTCGTCGTGAGGGTCACCGGCGCGCATGCCCAGCAAGAACCTTGACGTGCCGTGCTCGTCGAGTCGTTCGGCACCGGTGAGCATGATCCGCCGTATCCGGTACAACGGATCGTCTTTGCGGCCGCGATGTCCGAGGGTCTCGTTCTGCACCCGGCGTCTCGTCTGGTCCAGGCACCGGTTGGCGACCTGCACCACATGGAACGCGTCGGCGACCTTGACGGCATGATCAAGATCCGGCGACAGTCCGGCCCGGAATCCTTCGTGGAGATCGGTCGCCACGGTCGTGATCCCGGCGAGCCATTCGGGCGGTTGGGCGCCCAGCCACGCTCGCACATCGGCGGCGGTGTTGCCCTGCACGAGATCGATCATCACGTGACGATCAAGCGACCACGAACCCGGTGACGAGTTTGATGTGATGCTGAGCGTTGGCCTTCAGGAACGACGTCTCATCGATCCCCAGTCCGGTGACGACACCGACACGTTCGGGGTCATCGATCAACGGCTGACCGTGACGGCGGACCGAGCCCATGACCGTCGCCCACGTCACGCCGAACTCCTTGGCCACCGACGCCACCGAGCGGGCCTGCTCGCCAACAAGACGGCATGCCTCCACACCGGCACGTTCGGTGATCGACAACCGTGGCGTCACGTGCTCGTTGGTCTCGGTCCACGTCCGGGCCGGGCACTCGCCGAGCGGGCATCGCCACCGGCGCTTCGACCACACCAGACGGACCGGTCGACCGAAACACGACCAGTCCCGCAGCTCCGTTGGCATGCGGTCTTGCGCATCGGCGCGCACACCGCAGGTGCGACACCAGTCCACCGTGACGGTCGTTTCCACGTCGATGACGAGCTCGCCATGCTCGAGCTCGCCGACCGCCGTGATCTTGAACCCGGGCATGCCGAGAAGAACCTCCGCGAAACCGATACCGTCGCCCATGTCGAGGGCCTCCTGGCGTTCGTGTTGACCTAGACAGCCACCACGATGCCGAGGCCCTCGGCACTCAACGCGGATGCTCAATCACGAGACCCGCCGAGCCTCACTCCCCACTCACCCGCGAAGAGCCCGTTTACGTCATGCCTGCACTTCAGGCGCGGTCGCGCCGATCAGCCCGGTCGCGAGGCGCTGGTCCGCCAGGAGCGTGGCCGCTGCGGAGGCATCGTGGTGATCCGTTATTGCCGCGAGGAAGTCGTCGCGGTCCAGCCTCAAGGTGCGCAAAATTCCCGAGGCGACGACGGTCGCCGTGCGGGGAATGTCGCGCAGCAGGGCGATCTCACCGAAACCATCTCCCGCGCCCATGGTCCGGAGGTGGAGGCCGTGCGCGGAGGCTTCTGCCGCACCGTCGACGATGAGGTGGTAGCAGTCGCCCGTGTCGCCTTCCCGCATGACGATGGCGGCGTCGTCGAATGTCATGGCCTCCACCCGGCTTGTGAGATGCTCGATTACCGCCAACGGCAGCGGCCGGAACATCGGCACGGCCCGGAGCAGATCCACCTCGGGACCCGGGGTCGGCAGGCCGCGGTCGAGACGGCCCATCTGCCCCCAGAACACGCCGGCCGCCAACAGCAGCAACGCGCCGAGTGAGCCGAGCGCAGGCCGGATCCCGATGGCGCGGATGAGGCCGCTGGCCGCGACGGCACCGAGACTCAGACCGATGAGCCCCCCGAACTGCGCGGCGGCCAGTGCACGGCCCACACGACGAGCGCCGAATGCCCTTGGCAGCAACGCGTTCGACGCGACGTCGACGAGCGCGTGCGCGACACCGATGACGAACATCGCTGCGAACGGCACGATCGACTGCTTCCCGAGCGCTAGGGAGACGAGCGGCACCGCCAGCAGCGCGATCGCGAAGGTGAGCGCCCGAGCCATGCGACTGCCGTGGACGGCGCCCGCGGCGAGGCTGCCGCCGAGGACGCCGCCTATGCCGAGCATTGCCCGCAGCCAGCCCACGGAACCACTTCCGAGGTGGAAGAGGTCAAGGGCAACTACGACGAGCATTACGTCCAGCGCGCCGATAACGAGGGCCTCCAGCAGGACGCACCCTACGAGCGCAGGCGGGCGCGACACGACACGGGCTCCTTCGAGCAGCACGCGCAGAAGGCTGATCAAACCGGGCCGGGCAGCGGTGTCGGCGTGTTGCGCCTGCGGTCGTACCCCCAAGAGCAGCGCGTACGCGAGGATCAGCACGAGGGCGGCTGCGAGCACCCCGACTGCGGGGCCACCGATTGCGAGGCAGATCGCGCCGGTCGCAGGTCCCGCGAGCGAGCCTGCGTTCTGCGCGATGGTCGTCCAGCGGTGCGCGGCGATCAGCTCCTCGGGCGTGCGCGCCAGCCACGGCAGCAGGGCAGCCTCTAGCGGACGTACTGACGTGCCGAGCGACACGCCGGCGGTTCCCAATACGATCACGAGCAGCGCGATGTCGCCGACGCGCATTGCCAGGGCGGCGGTCGCGACGAGCGCCGAGCAGGCCAGGGTAAGGGTCCGTATCACCACCTCGCGCCGCGGGGCGCGCTCGGCGACGACCATGATCAACGGCGTGGTAAGGGCGGCCGGGAGGAACAGCACCGCGGCGAACACCGCGACGAGGCTCGGGCCTCCCCTGCGGTATGCCCATACGGCGAGGACGACCTCCAACAGGCCTTCGGCGGCCAAACAGCAGCCCGTCGCGATTGCAAGGAGCCGAAGGCCCACGAGGGGATCGCCGAGTGTCACGGCGCCATGTGCATCTGCTGTCGACGATGTCACGCCGCGACCCCCGGCGGGACGTTACCGAACCGTGGAGGGCGGACCAACTTTGGACGATCCGGCTGATCCCGCAGGATCTGGGACGGTCTCCGCACGAACGGCCAACCCCGGATCAGGCAGGCCGGTCTCGCCGGTGGGGTCATGGCGCGTGATGACGTGCTTGTCGGGCTCCGGCCGGCGTGGGTGCCATCGGGGTGCACGACGCCGAGCGCCGGCCCTGCAGCGTGTCGTCGTGCAGGACACGTGCTTCGGGGGAGCAAGTTGAGTGATGGCGGGTCGTAGCGATTGAGGCCGTGGTCTGTACACGTAAGTGACCGCATCGAGATCGAGCGGGTGCCTGGCCGACGAGGTTTAGGCCTGTGGATGGGTGATATCAACGTGCAGACGGCTGAGGAGGATCGGACCTCGAACCCAAGGGCCGGCGGGTTCGTGCCAACCGACGTGAGCCTGGGTGCGTCCATCCAGGATCAGCGTCAGAGAGTCGCGATCGTCGGCGAGCGCCAGGCAGCATGTGCTGCCGCCGTAGTGGACATTGTCCGGACCGGTTGCGCGGTCCGAGCAGCGGCCGCCGAGGGCGATGACGCCCGTATCACTGCCGGGCCCGTACATGAGCGTTCAATTCGAAGGGCACCCAGGACGACGCGCGCAGGCTGTCGAGCGTCGCCTCGTCGAGGACGCGCCCGTCGTCGAAGTACTCCTGCGCTGTCACCGAGGCTTCAGCGAAGCCGAGGAACACGCCGCCGACGACGCATCCGTCGGTGACGACCAGCTTGCGGTAGCGGTGCACGCCCGCCGGTCGGTCCACCACCACGACGTCGCCCTCGCGCTCGTCGATCCGCCCGAACGACAGCATGTCGAGTCCGACCCCCTTCAACATGGTGACGGGGATGCCTCCTCGGTACGCCGCGTCGCCGCCTGCCAGGTTCGTGGCCGCGACCTTTGCCTGCTGGACAGCCACCGGCCACAGCCCCCACAACTGCCCGTCGTGCTCGGCGACGTCGCCGACGGCGTACACGTCAGGATCGTTGGTGCACATACGATCGTCGACGAGGACGCCTCGCCGTACCGCGAGTTCGGCATCGGCCGCTAGTTCAGAGTTCGGCGTCATGCCTGCGGCCACCACCAGCACGTCACACGGCAGCACTTGCCCGTCGGTCGTGCGGACGCGCTCCACGCGCGCGTCGCCGTCGACGCCGGCGACTTCGATGTTGGTGAGGATCCGGATGCCCTCGTCCTCGAAGTGGGCGCGTAGGACGGCCGACGCCGCGGGATCGAGAGCGCGGCGGAGAAGTCGGTCGGAGCGTTCGAACACAGTCACGGTGAGCCCGAGCTCGTGCATCGCGTGTGCCGCTTCGAGGCCGAGCAGCCCACCGCCGGCAACGACGGCGATGCGTCGCTCGAGTTGCTGCACGTGGCGCCGGAGGTGCATGGCATCGGCGGCCGCGCGGAGTACGAAGCTCCCGGGCAGTCCAAAGCCGTCGATCGCGGGGACCGTGCTCCGAGCGCCGGACGCGACCACGAGCCTGTCGTAGGGGAGCACCTCCCCGGTGCCGAGTCGCACGGTTTTGCCATCGCGGTCGATGTTGACCAGTCGCGTGTTGAGCCACGGGGTGACGTGGTGGTTGTCGTACCAGTCGTCCGGCAGGAGATACAGGCCCTGCATCCCCTGTCGGCTGTGGATCAGGCGGCCGATGGCCATGCGGTTGTAGAGGTGGTGGGACTCGTCGCCCACGATGTCGATGGCGCACTCCGGGTGGGCACGTCTCAGGAAGTCGGCGACGGTCACCCCGGCGACGCCGTTGCCGATGATCACGACGCGCTGCACCGACGCGTCAGGTGTGAACGTTGGCGCGGACGGCACCGCGACTGCACTACGGTCCGGTTCGATCGACACGGTGCAGGCGTCCACGGCGCGCGCCATGCAGGCGAGGCGGTTGCAACCGCCTAACCCAAGCCGTTCGAGGGTGTCCGCTTCTTCTCGGCCGATAGGTGACAATGAGGCGAACCCGTCGAGGACAGCGACGGGGTCTGCGCCGCAGACACCCATCCGACAACCCGAGGCAATCGACACCTTCGCCCGCTCGGCAGCCTCCAACAGCGTGCTGCCGGCGCCCACCGGCACGGTCGGCCCCCCGGCGAACGTCACCTCGATCTCGCCGCTGCTCGTAGCCAGGCCCGCCCGCTTGGCCTTGCTCAGATCGACGCGCACCTCGGGACCGCCAGCGAGCTCCTCGGCGAAGTGCCGCTGGGCGAGTCTGGCCTTGACGAACCATGCAACGACAAGCGCGATCGCGACTGCGCGCACCGGTGCCACAAGCCATGACCAGGAACCGCCGAACACCTTAGTAAGTGCGCTAACGACGCGTTGCGAGCCATACCAGTAGAAGGTCCCGAATGCGGCGCCGCCGAACAATGGCGGGAGCGTGTTGTTCGCGAACCGCCCGTAAGTGTCTAGCGCTACGAAGATCGCCACCGAGCCGGCGACCCACAGCAGCGTTCGACTCCAGGTCATCGCCACGGAATGACGCCCGGCGTCGGGAACGAGGAAGTATCCGAGGATCAGGCCCGGAAACGCTCCGACGAAGAGGCGTCGATAGCCGCGAAAGCTCAGGTCGGAATCGTTCATGTCGGCCAAGTAGCTGACTCGTGGGTTGAAGTCGTAACAGTTCTTGGTGCAACCGACGCAAGGACGGCAGTGGGCGTTGGCGACACCGACGAATGGTGCCTGCCCGTACACGCGCTGGACCGGCAGGAGTGGGCAGATGCTCGAGCACCACCCGCTCTTACCCTTGAACACGTAGCCCCCGAGAGCGGCCCCGAGCAGCACCGAGACGATGGCCATCGACGTGGCAGGCCCGCTCCGGTTGAGGACGGCCTTGCGCAGCAGCACGAACCCGATGAAAAAGGCGGTCGAGATCGCGAACCCGTATTCGCGCAGCCACGCCGGTGGTGTGGCTTCGCGCGACTTGCCCCGCAGCCGGAAGGCCTGGTTGGTCGCCGCCAATGGGCACACATTGCGCCAGAACCCTGGTGCGATGAGGAACACCAAGGGCAGGGCGGGGACACCAAGTCCCCAGAACACCGGCAACCACGTCTGCGGCCAGGCTGCAATGGCGCCGGCGAGGCTGACGAACGCCACCAGGCCGAAGTACCGCAACACGAGCCAGAAGGAGATTGGCGTCCTTGCGGGCATGTCAAGGTAGTTCGGGAAGACGGTCTTCGGCTTCACCGAGATCACAATCGGCGTCTCCATCAGCGCTTGTCGCCGGAAACGACGTCGGTGAGGCGGCGCACGCGCATGGCAAGGATGCGCGAGAGATCGAGCAACACGCGAAACGTCAGTTCGGCATGGGCTCGAGACAACACCAGGAAGTCCTCGAACTCGACCCGCAGCACCTCCACGTCGGTGTCGGCCACGACCGACGCCGAGCGCGGGGCGCCGTCCAAGAAGCCGAGCTCACCCAGGACCGATCCGGCGTGGATGGTGGACAGGCGGCGCTGCTTGCGGCCCGAGCCGACCACGGTCTCGAGGCGCCCGTCGAGCACGATCATGAGGGAGCGATCGTTCTCGCCTTGCGCCACCACGACGTCCCCGGCCCGGAAGCGCTGCCGGCTGCCTGCCGTGGCGAGACGCTCCCAGTCGGCCTCGGTGGCGCCGTCCAGGAACACGATCTCGTCGGGTGGCGGGTGGTCCTGGTCGTAGCGGAAGAAGCTCGACGTGTCCATGGCTCAGCGAGCGTTCACCGGCGCGTGCCGGTGCGGAGGACGTGGCGTCTGGGCATCGGGGCGAGTGTATGACCCGTCGGGTGGATTGCACGTACATCGCCTCGCTGTCCGCAGACGCTGCGCCACGATGCGATCGACGCCTGCAGACTCTGTGTCGTGCCCGTCACGGCAAAAGAGTCCACCCACCGCTCGACCCCTACTCTGCATCCCTAAGCACTCCCAGCAACCGGCACCCCGCCAACGCACACGCCTGTCCCGCTTCGCTGGAATTGCTTAACCCGATAGCTCACGAGATGGATGAGAGTGCCCGCTGTCTTTGTGGAGTGGTGGTGCTGCTCGACCGGCATTTCGACTTTGTCCGCACAGCGACGCGCGCCTCGATGGCTGGATCTCCGACGTCACGCCTTGAGCATGTCGAGCGCGATCTTGACGGAGCCGGCCAGGATCTGGAGACCGTCATCGAGCAGCTCGTGAGGGATGGTCAAAGGCGGGAGGATCTTCAACACGGTGTCGTTGCGGCCCACGCGTTCAACGATGAGACCATCGGCGAACGCGTGGTGGCTGACAACTTCTGCAAGCCCGCCCGTGGGATCGATCCGCCCGAGGTCGATGCCCCAAATCATGCCTTGGCCGCGAACGTCGATGCGTTCGTCGAGGCTCAGGATCTCGGATCGCAGGCGTTCGTGGACGAAGGCCGCGTTCGTCGCCGTGGCAGCTTGCAGCCCCTCGTCGTCGAACACCCGCAGAGCCTCCGTGGCAGCGACGAACGCTAGCTGGTTCCCACGGAACGTTCCGGTGTGATCGGCGGGCTTCCAGACGTCGAGGTCGGGGCGGATGAGCACGATGGCCATCGGCAGGCCGAGGCCGCCGATCGATTTGGAGAGGGTCACCATGTCCGGCGAGATCCCGGCGCGCTCGAATGAGAAGAACGGGCCGGTTCGTCCACAGCCGACCTGGATGTCGTCGATGATCATGACGATGCCGTGTTCGTCGCAGATCGAACGCACGCCTTGGAGCCACTCGACGGCTGCCACGTGGATGCCGCCCTCTGCTTGCACCGTCTCGAGGATGAGAGCGGCGGGCAGGTCGATGCCGGAGTGCGAGTCGGTTAGGACAGAGCGAAGGTAGGCGAGGGTGTCGATGCTGTCATAGGGAGCGCTTGGGAACGGCATGAATGTGGCGCCGGAGAGGGTCGTGCCGGCGGCGGAACGGTGGTCGCGGTTCGAAGTCGCGGCGAGCGCGCCCAGAGAGTGTCCGTGGTATCCGCCCATGAAGGCGATGACGTTGGTGCGTCGCGTCGCCTGGCGGGCGAGCTTGAGGGCGGCCTCGACGGCGTTCGTCCCCGTCGGCCCGGTGAACTGGACGCGGTACTGGAGGTGGCGGGGCCGTAGGACCCGCGCCTCGAGCTCTTCGAGGAAGGCGGCCTTCGTTGTGGTGTGCAGGTCGAGGGCGTGGGTGAGACCGTCCGACAGGAGGTGGTCGACGACGGCTCGTTTGATGCGATCGTGATTGTGGCCGTAGTTGAGGGCGCCGGCGCCGGCAAAGAAGTCGATGAAGGAACGCCCCTGATCATCGAAGAGCAGCGAGCCTTTGGCGTGAGTGAAGGTGGTGGGGAACGATCGGCAGTAGGAGCGCACATTCGATTCCAGCCGGTCGAAGACCGACTCGCGCTCGGCCACGGTCGGGATGGAGCGCGCGGATGCGGCAGCGGTTGTGTTCAACGGGCCTATCACGACTGTCAAGGGCCTTCCTAGAGCCGGGCTTGGTACCGGAACGTGTGCGGTGGACCAGGGAGGAACATACGACTTCTAGGTTCGCGTAGGAAGTTCAGGTTCAGCACGTATCGAGAAGGAACATCGGATGCGGGCGGGTTTTCGCGTGTTGGCACGCGAGATCCCATAAGAGGATGGGCGAACCGATGGGTCTGCCGATCTCCGACGGGCACCCGGGCCGAACCGACGGCGTGTTGATGCCGTCATTGAGGCGAGTTACGAGCTGGGGGATCGTGCCCATGATCCAGGTGTTGACGTCTGCAAGGAGTGCGGCGCCGGAGGTCCGTCGGTGGGTGACCCGCTCGGTAACCTGTGCTTGCGACTCGCGGCGGGGCAGCGGTGGAGGGTGCGCGGTACGTTCCTCCCGGCGCGGATTTACCGCCCTGCTGCGCGCTGGCGATGATGGACGGAGGAGGGCACCAAGGTGGTGCGCATCGGAGGGCTGCTGCAAGGCCTTCTCCGATTCGTCGGCCCTCATGGGCGGGCGGTTTCGGTGATCGGGCTTGGACTGTGCTGGAAGTCGCGTTCACAGCGATCGTGCCCTTCAGCTTCAAGTTCATCCTCGACGACGGGCTGGTGGGTCGGAGTGGTCGCCTCGCGCTCGCCGGGCTCGGGCGGCGGCGTGCTGCCATGGGCAATCCCGTCGCTCCGCGCCGACGCACGCTGAAGGAACGCGCCCGTGCTGCACCGCGCGACCACGCTGCAAGCCGTGAGTGCCACCATATGGATCGGGGGGTGTTCGCGACACGACGGATCCCGAAAGGCAGCGCCTCGTGGTTGCTCGACCCGTTGGACCAGGTCCTCACACCGGCGGCCGTCGACCGCCTGCCACCCGCATGCCGGGCGTGATGGACCGGCACTTCTTCCAGAACCGTGACGGCGACTTCGTGCTGTGCTGGGACGTCCCGCGCCGTGAATCACTCGTGCGACCCGAACTGCTTCACGACGCCCTGCGGCCTCGAGATCGCCGTGCGCGATATCGAGGCAAGGGACGAGCTCACCAACGACTACGCCGAACTGGGCGTGCGTAAGGACGAGCGCCTGAGCTGCCCCTGCGACTCGGTGTCATACCGGGGCACGATCTCACCGGACGATGTCCAGGACCTGCGGACACAGTGGGCGCTACTCCTCGACTCGGCGCTGCTGCACCTGCATGGCGTGGAACTGCCGCTGTGGCGGCTCCTCCCCGACGACGTGAAGCGGACCTTGGCGCGCGTTCCAGAGTTAGTGCTGAACCTTGATGAAAGTGAATGCTGATTACTTTGCACTTGCGCGCGATGCGTCTGGGTGCCACTCTCCACCACCATGCGTGACTACATAAATCGTAGACGACGACGGACCCAAACACGCATGTCGCACGCGGCGCAGGTCCGCGGCATCAAACGGGCCTCGATCATCCTGGTCGTCCTGGCGACTATCGGCGTGACGCTGGTCGGTAACGTGGAGAAGGCCAGTGCAGGGCCATTCCCGAACGCTTGGACCGGTGCGACCACGTCGGTGACCGGGGCCTTGACAACTGGCACCGCTACTGTCACGAGCGACGGAACGACAACGCCTGCCCAGTTCGACTACAGCTACGTGGACCCGGCGACCGCCGGGATCACCGGCAGCTGGACGTTCTCGACGACAGCAGCTGCGTCTGGAACGATCCCGCTTAGCTACACGTATTCGGGATTCCACGCGTTCTTCCACGTCACCGCTGACCTCAACGTCTTCGTCAAGCAGGGCTTGACCCCCATCATCAGCAGCAACACCGTACTGGTGCACGCCGGACCCACCGACTGCTGCGGCACGCCACCATCCGAGGCGTTCTGCTACCAAGGCAGCGCAAGCGTCATGGTCGCGGCGGGGGACACCTACGGGTTCGCCATCGCCGGCAGCAACTTCGATCGCAACTCGACCCTGCGGGGCACGCTAGTCGTGAACACGGGCACGACGCCCGCTCCCTGCCCGCCACCGCCGACGACGACGACTACGTCGAGCACAACGACCACGACGACGGTGCCGCCGGCGCCGATAGGCGTGAGCGCCAACATCGTGCAGGCGGTCGAGAGCGTCAGCGGCACCATCATCAATGCACAGCTGGGCGCCGCGCCAGGAAAGACCTATACGGTCAACGTGCTTGCGGCAGCCGCATGCGCGAACGGCCAACTTACCGCGCCGGGTCCAAAGGTCGGCTCCTTTAACGTCTCCACCAACGCACAGGGGGACGGGTATGGCGGCGCGTCAGTGGCGTCGGCCCTTCCGTTCTTCGCGCTGTCGGTCTCGCTCAACGGGAGCCTTCCGACTCCGGCCTCCCAATGCATCCCGCGTGGCGCTGACAACGATACCTGGACACGCGCCCTGAACGTTCCCCTCAGTGGGGCAGGTCCAGTGACTGGCGGCGCGACCGGATACGTAGATGCTCCAGGTGGCGCGCGTTGGTACAAGTTCGCCGTCCAGCCCGGCAGCAAGGTGCACGTCGACCTGAGCAACCTGCCGGCCGACTACGACCTCGCGTTGTTCCGCGACATCAGCCAGACCTTCAACACACTGACGACGACAGCCGACCTCACGAAGCTCAGCGCCGAGTTCAGCCCGTCGGTGTTCTCGCCGTCGGTATTCAGCCCGTCGGTGTTCTCGCCGTCCGTCTTCAGCCCGGACGCCTACAGCCCGAGCGTGTTCTCGCCGTCGGTGTTCAGCCCGAGCGTGTTCAGCCCGTCCGTGTTCTCGCCTTCGGTGTTCAGCCCGTCGGTGTTCAGCCCGGACACGTTCGCGAGTGCCCAGACCCGAAGCCTGATCGCCACGTCGAACGTGGCCGGGACGGGCAACGAGTCCATCGTGGCGGACACCTGGAACAACACCGGCTACTTCTACGTCCGCGTGAGCGGCCGCAACGGAGCCTCGTCTACGGCGTCACCGTTCAGCCTGTCGGTCACCCGTGACGACCTCCCGGCGTGTGCCGGCGTCGGGCCGATGGCTACTGGGCCGACCGGGACCACCGTCGACCGCCTCACGACTATCGTGCTGATGGACAAGAGCCGGATGTCGGCCGGCCAGACCGGCAATGGGGACGCAGACTTCACGGCCTTCGAGACCAGCTTGAGCATGTTCCTCGGCCGGGTGAACGGCATCCGGGTCGACGTGGGCACACTGGTCAGCGCGCTCAACGCGCAGGCCGATGCGCACAAGGGCTGCCCGTACGCCAAGAACCTGGTCGCCTCCGCGATCAAGGACGTCGTCAGCGCCTATCGAGCCGTTAACCCCGGGCTGAAGTATGTCGTGCTGATCGGCCCGGACAACGTCATACCGTTTTTCCGATATCCCGATGAGAGCCTCCTCGGACCAGAGTCGGACTACACCCCGCCTGTCGGTTCGGACACGTCGTCGCAGGCCAGCCTCCGGCTCAATTACGTGCTCGGACAGGACGAGTATGGCTCCAAGACATCGCTCTCGCTGGGCGTGAGCCCGTTCCCGCTGCCGGACCTTGCTGTCGGTCGCCTGGTGGAGACGGCCCGCGAGGCGTCCGGCATGCTCAATGCCTACAACTCGCTCAACAACGGCACTGTGCCGACTCCTACGAGCGCGCTCGTCACCGGGTACGACTTCTTGGCGGATGCAGCCAACGCCGTGTATGCCGACCTCGCAACCGGCATCGGCACACCCGTTGACCAACTGATCACGCCCAACGGCATCTCGCCGCAGCAGCGCCGGGATCCGAACAGCCCGACGACGCCGTATTCGTGGACGGCGGACGAGCTACGCGCGAAGCTCTTCGGCTCGCGTCACGACCTTGTGTTCCTCGCCGGCCACTTCAGCGCCAACAACGCTCTGGCTGCCGACTTCTCCTCGACGGTGCTCAGCACTGAGCTCGCCAACACCCGGACCGACTTCGTCAACTCCGTGATCTTCAGCGCGGGCTGCCACTCCGGGTACAACATCGTCGATGGCGACGGGGTGCCCGGCGTGACCGAGCCGCTCGACTGGGCCCAGGCCGCCGCCCGCAAGCAGGCGACGCTGATTGCGGGAACCGGCTATCAATACGGCGACACGGACTTCCTCGAGTACAGCGAGCGCATCTACAGCGGCTTCACAAAGCAGCTGCTCGCCGGCTCGGGACCGGTGGCCGTTGGCGATGCGCTGATGCGATCCAAGCAGGCGTACCTCGCGGCCACTCCGGACCCCCGTGGCATCCACCGCAAGGCGCTCCTCGAATCTGCGCTCTTCGGCCTTCCGATGCTGTCAGTCGACCTGCCACATCGCGCCCCACTGACGACCGACGCGCCTGCGGTGACCGAAGAGCCCGTACCGGCCGGCACGCCAGGCAGCACCTTGGGCCTGACGGTTGCCAACACGACGATCCTCGACGCAACCACCCGCAACACGGTGCCGCTCGCCGGCATCGGCACCGGCTCTGTCACAGCGACGTACTACTCCGGAACGGCCGGTGTCGTCACCAACCCCGCTGAACCGGCCATCCCTCTCGTCTCCAAGAACGTGACCGTCGCCGGAAAGGTGCTGCGGGGTGTCGGCTTCAGTGGCGGCGCGTACAGCGACCAGACGGTTGTGCCGTTGACGGGTGCAGCGACGACAGAGCTGCGGGGTGTCCATACTCCCTTCGTGTCGCCGGTGTTCTTCCCGATGCGCCTCGCCACGGTCAACTACTTCGACGCTCTTTCCGGTGGGTCTACGCGCCTGCTCGTCACGCCCGCGCAGCACATGGCGCTGCCAGGATCGGCGACGGAGAGCACGCTGCGGTTGTACCAGGACGTGAAGTTGAAGCTCTTCTACAGCGCGAACATCTCGAATCCGGCGCTTTCGGCTGCGCCGTCGATCAGTGGTGTGAATGCGAACGTGGAAGGTCAGGACATCGTGTTCCGCGCCAGCGTCACCGGCAACCCGGCCGCAGGCGTGCAGCAGGTCTGGATCACCTACACCGGGGATGGTCCATCTCGGTGGCAGTCGCTCGACCTCGACCAATGCTTCGTCACGCCGGCGCACGCGCTTCCCGCAGGGTGCGGCGTCGCGGAATCCACGCGCTGGGTCGGGCGGATCACCAACGGGGCGGGCTTCGCAACGAACCTGCGCTTCATGGCACAAGCGGTGAACGGGGTGGGTCTCGTCACCCTCGATGATGCGCTGGGCGCGTACTACAAGGTCGCCAGTCCGCCGTCGGTGACGCCGATCGTCCAGGCGGCGACGACGTTGGTGCTCACCGCGCCGCCAGCTGCGGTCTTCGGCTCCACGGCGTCGGTCTCGGCCATGGTGTCTTCCGGTGGCACGCCGGTCGGCAATGTTCCCGTGACGTTCACGCTCGGTTCGACGACGGTGTCGTCCACGACGTTTCCCAACGGGACCGCCACCGCCACTCTTCCGGTCACCGGGCTGCCGGGTCCGACGAGCGTGCGCGCCTCGTTCGCAGGAACCAACACCTTCCTGGCGTCGTCCGCATCTGCGGCCTTCACGGTCGCGAAGAGCCCGACGAACCTCACGATCACGACAGGGTTGGTGGGCCCTGGCGTGAAGGTGACCTTGAAGGACGGCCGCGGCGGTCCGCTGCAACGCACGGTGTATCTGATCGTCTCTGGATCGCAGCAGAAGGTCATCGCGCTCACGACGAACTTCCTCGGTGAGGCCACGCTCTCGCCTTTGCCGCTCGGGCCTGGGACCTACTCCCTCCAGGCGCAGTTCCTGGGAGAGGTCCCAGGACTGGGCACCCTCAGTGATCCTACGTACATTCCTTCTGTGGCGAGCGGCGGAAGCATCTGGATCCTCAGTTGGTCCGGCTTCTTCCAACCAGTCGACAACCTTCCCGTGGTCAACTCGGCAAAGGCCGGGAGCGCCGTCCCGGTGAAGTTCAGCCTGGCCGGCAACCAAGGCTTGAACATCTTCGCACCCAACTACCCGCTGTCCGTCCCGATCGCCTGCGGTTCCGGCGGAGTGGAGAGCGACATCGACCAAACCTCGACGGCTTCCACCAGCGGGCTCAGCTACGACCTGGCAAGCGACCAGTACAGCTACCTGTGGAAGACGGACAAGACCTGGGCAGGGACCTGCCGACAGCTCCAGATCCTGCTAGTGGACGGCACACCGCACGTGGCGAACTTCAAGTTCAAGTGATCCCGGGCGGGTTCCGCCACGATCGCCACCTTGATGGCTAGCTCGATCAGCGTGCCCGTCGGCGTCGTCACGCAACCGGCGGCGCGCATGGTCGCTTGGATCGCAAGGCCCGCAGCCGTCGCACGGGTGCCGTCGTCGCCTTCGAGCCAACGGGCAATGGCATCGCCGCTGAAATAGATCACGTGGCCGCCGTAGCGGTCGACGTCGGAGATGATGGCGTGGAAGAGGCGATTGAGGGTGGCCGCCAGCTCTTCGGCGCCGCGCTGGGGACCGAGCTCGCGCGCCAGCACTTCCGTGAGCGGGGTGAACCCCGAAATGTCAGCGAAGAGCGCCGCGCCGTGGACGGGTTCGGGAAGGGGTACACCAGTCGCGAGCGCCCGGCGCCGGTCTCCCGACAGGTAGGCCTGCGGGTTGTCGGCGACCGGCAACCCTTCAGCGGCGATCTCGGCCTGGCTGCTGCTAGGTCCTCCGTCGTCGTGGAGGCCTCACCGTACCAACTCGCGTCGGCGGTCGACGGCGCCGGTAGTCGATAACGTCGGTGGTCGAAAGCGTCCGCCGCCGTTCGGCGGATGTTGCGGGACCGGAAGCACATGATCGCGGCCGCTCGTGTGAAGTCTGTGACACTCTGCTTTCGCAGTCCATCGGGACTCGTCGGTCGCTCGGACTCACGCTCCTCCGATCGTTGTGGGGAAGGAAGACATCGTTGCGGCTGCATCTTCTCGGCGTGCGCGGCTCGCGCCCTGCAACGGGTGGCGACTTCGTGCGCTACGGCGGCAACACGTCGTGCGTCGCTGTCGCTCACGGGCGCCGGGCGCCTTCGCTCCTGCTCGACGCTGGCACCGGCATCAGCACCCTGAGCCCGCAACTCGGCGGAGAGGCGTTCGAGGGCTCCATCCTGTTGTCCCATCTCCACTGGGACCACGTTTACGGGTTGCCGTTCTTCCCTGCGGCCGACCGGCCCGACGCGCGAGTCGATCTGTGGATGCCGGCGCAAGGTCATCCCGAAAGGGTGTTGGAGACCTTCATGCAGCCTCCGCACTTCCCCATCCGCCCGCGCGACCTGCGGGGGCGTTGGGTGTTCCATGAGCTCGAAGTCGGCGCGTCCACCATCGAAGGCTTCGATGTCGAGGCCGTCGAGATCCCCCACAAAGGCGGCCGCACGTTCGGCTATCGGATCAGCGGCGACGGCGCATCGATCGCCTACATGCCCGATCACGGGCCGGTGGACCTCGGAGACGGGCCCGATGGGCAAGGTGTCATCCACGAAGCCGCCTTGCGGTTGGCGGACGGGGTGGACGTGTTGGTCCACGATGCGCAGCACACCGCGGAGGAGTTCCCGCGAGTGCGCGGGTTCGGCCACTCGACCGTCGACTATGCCGTAGCGCTCGCGCAGGCGGCTCGCGTTCGGCTGCTCTTGCTCTTCCATCACGATCCGAGCCGCACCGACGACATGCTCGACGCCATCGCCGCACGCATGACGAAGCTCGACCTGCGCGTCGAGGTAGCTCGCGAAGGAGCGACGTATCTACTCGGCGAACACGACTGACGTACCCGCCGATCTCGTGCCCCAGCACGTCGTGTGCGCCGAGATACTGCACGGGCTGGAGGAGCAGCACTAGTTGGCCTCCGATCCACGAGGCCCCGACTTACGAGGCCCTGCTCGCCGACGCGTTCTTGCCCGGCCTGGTCGCCACATCGTGTCAGCGCCGCCCGATTCCCGCAGGTGGTGGGGTGGGTCGCCGGGATTATCCCGCAGGTGAGTCGTCGGAGTTATCCCGCAGTGGTGGGGTGGTGACGAGCGTCGTCTGAGGGGGTCCGCGTGGTTGGTTCCTTGTCCCGGTAGAGCCGGGCTTCCGAGAGGGAGGCCTGGCCTGATGGCAAGGAGAAGTGTTCAAGTGATGGATGTCGTGGAGATTTTGCAGCATTGGTATGCGCGCAGACCGAAGTCGCAGATTGCAGTGAGTGTCGGCGCCGATAGGGGCAGGGTGGCGAAGTACGTGGCCAAGGCCGAACAGGCGGGGATCGTGCCGGGTGGTGCGCCGATCGGCCGTGACGAGTGGGCGGTGCGGGTGCGGGCGTGGTTCCCGGAGTTGGTCGACGCCAAGGCCCGCTCGTTGACGTATCCGGACATCAACCGGTTGCGCAACGTGATCGAGGCGATGCTCACGGAGGTGACGGTGTCGACCGCGTTCCAACGCTGCCGCGACGAGCACGGCCTCACGGCGGGCGTGGCCCTGGGCATGAAGCCGAGCGAGGTGGCCGACGCGCTGGACATCAGCTTGGGAGTGTGTACCGGATCCGCCACCTCGAACCAGGCCCATGACCGTAGAAGCACGTATCGACCGATGCGGTCATAGCCACTCGACAAGGGGGACATGGCGAAGCAGAACCTGGCCGCACCCAGCGCATTCGCGCCGATTCGCGCCAGGAGCGTTTTGATCGTCGGCGAGGCGCGACGTGCGCGACCGGTCTTAGTTCCCGCGCAAACTTTGCTGACGATCAGCCCGGGCTCCAGCTACGCCGTCGGCCTTCTCGACCCACGGTGAACCCGCTCGTAAGGGCCGGAGTGCACCGGCAAGGTCGCCGATTTCGGCGTGTCCTGCGCGTCGTTGTCGGGTCGTCGAAGACGATGGCCGCTTCGGTCGTCGTCTTGGGTGCGACCTACGCCCAGCGCGCCTGTGACCCGTTGTCGTCCGAGCCCGACCCCTGTCCGACCCCTGTCCGAGCCGCACACTCCCGGGCGCAGGGCACGCGGCTGCACGAATGGGTCCTCGCCTCCGGTGCCGTGCACGTCCGTCTCTTGCGTCAGTGACCAGCGAGCTGCAGGATGCTGATCACTTCGTCGTCGGACGTCTGGTCGAACACGTCGTACCACTGGCCCACAGCGACGAACGGCGACGAACGGCGACGAACGGCGACGGAGTCATGACGCAGACGACGTCGTCCGCCAAGGCCTGTAGGCGGTCTGCCACGGATGGCGGACAAGTCGGCACAGCAAGGACGATGCGGCCGGGCCTCATGGAACGCAAGGCCTTGAGCCCGCCGACGTCAACAGCGAAACGCTCTGGGCCGAAGGTGACGGTGAAGCTGTGAAGAGAATCCGATCTGTCCGAGGATCACCGATGTGCCCTGGTGCGGAAACGGCGACACAACGCCGACGATGCCGCGCCAGGGGATCGCCGGAACGTCGAGGTCATCCGGAGGTAGCGCCTCGAGTGTCAGCTCGAACAACGGCTCGGAGAACTGCCGTCCTCCGAGCCGTATGTGGAGTACCTCACCAGTGTCAACGGGGTCTCCGCCGGGCAGCGCCCGAACCTCGCGGGAGAGGTCCTCGACGTCCCAAAGCGTCCACCCTGAGTGCTTCGCCATCTCAACTCGACAGTCCGGGCTCGCAACCCGCGTCAAGACGATGAAGGGACGGTCGACCTCAAGCGATGCGGCGTCCACGGCTGCTCGCACCTCCGGCGAGTCGTCGGCGCCGCTCGGACGCCGCCGACTCCACCGGTCAGGACGTGGCGGCGGCGAATGCGTTCACGAGGCCGTTGCCGTAGAAGTTGTTGTTGCCGGGCCCGCCCTTGCAGACCTGTACGGGAGCTCCGAAGAAGGCGACACCCGGATCGAGGGCGGCAGGGCACGGCTGTTTGGTGGCGGTGTTGCGCAACGCCGCGACCACGGCACCCTGGGGCATGCCGGGGTGGGCGGCACGGATGAGCGCGGCGACGCCCGCGGCGTGCGGCGCCGCCATGGACGTGCCGTTCAGCCAGGCGTAGAAGTTGCCGGCGGGGTCGACGACGATGCGTCCGGGGGGCTGGGTGGCCAGATCGCCCGCCGTGGACGAGTACGGCGCGAGGACGCGGCCTCGAGCAGCGTTAGGCGTCGGGGTCTGGAAGCGGGAGCCGCCGGGCGCGGTCACGTCCGTCGTGTTGCCGTATGTGGAGTACCACGCGAGCAGGTTCTGCGCGCCGGTCGCGGTGACGACGACAACACCGGGGATCTCCGTCGGCAGCACGACGCAGCTGTTGTTGACCGGGCGCGGGACGGCCGCTCCGGGCGGGAAGTCGGGGCTGATCTCGTCCGTCACCGGGTGGTTGAGGTCGATGCCCTCGTTGCCGGCGGCGGCGACCAGCACGACACCGCGCTGCTCGGCGTACTGCGCCGCCGTCGTGATCGCCTGGATGATCGCCTTCTGCTCCTTGTCGTTGCGGCAGTTGAACAGCCACGGGTCGGCGAAGAAGCTCATGTTCACCACGTCGAGGTGCTGGTCGCCCGCGTACATCAGGGCATCGACGACGGACTGGGTGAAGAAGTACCCCGCCGAGGTCCCGGCCTTGAGCACGACGATAGTGGCTTCAGGTGCGACACCAGCCACGCCGATCCCGTTGATGGGTGCGGCGATCGTGCCCGCCGTGTGCGTGCCATGACCGGCGTAGTCCTGGAGGGCGTTCTTGTTGGAACAGTCTCCGCGCGTCACCTGCTCCGCAGGGATCGCGGTCGGCGTGTTGGAGTAGAGGAACACGCACGACGCCGCGAGATCGACGTTCGGCATGATGTCGCCGTGCGTGAGGTCGATGCCGGTGTCCATGACGCCGACCCGCACGCCAGCGCCCCGATTCACCGCATAGGAGCCCGCCGGGGTCGCGCCGATCGCCCGCATGTCCCACTGGCAGGGGCTGAGCGGTTCGGGCCCGATCGAGGTCGACACGCCGTAGAGGGTCGCGCACGCGACCGCTTCAGCGGCCTGGGTGTTCGGTGTAGCAGCGCTGCTCGCCGTCGCGAACGCGAGTGCCGAGACCGCCACCCCCACCCCGACCAACGTGCGAATCGTTCCGGTTCTGGCCATGTGACACCTCCGGGTTTCGGTCCTCGGCCATGGAGGACGTCCGATCAGGAAGTGTATGCAGAGTCACCGAAAATGTTCACGCCCGATGTACTTACGCCCAAGGTCTGGCATGGCGCGCCCGCTCG
>JAYTFI010000257.1:0-2380 GCA_043734485.1 Acidimicrobiales bacterium
TGCGCCAGCAGATGGGCCTTGTCCGCCAGGTCGTCCAGGCGCTCGATCTGCCGATCTACGAGATCAGTGGCTTCGAGGCCGACGACGTGTTGGCCACCCTCGCCACCCAGGGCAAGGCTCGTGGCGACGACATCGTCGTGGTCACCGGCGACCGCGACAGCTACCAGCTCGTCGAGGATGCGCATGCGAAGGGCGAGGGCTCGATCCGGGTGCTTTACAACAAGCGCGGCGTGAGCGACTACGCGCTCTACGACGAGGCCGGCATCCTCGCCCGGACCGGCGTCACCCCGGTGCTCTACCCGCAGTACGCGGCGCTGCGAGGCGACCCGAGCGACAACCTCGCGGGCGTGCCGGGCGTAGGCGAGAAGACGGCGGCCAAGCTCATCAACGACTACGGCAGCATCGACGGCATCTACGAGAACGTTGCGAAGTGCACACCGAAGCTCCGCGACAGCCTCATCGCGTCCGAGGCTCAGGTTCGCCGCAACGCGCAGGCGACACCATTGGTGCGCGACGTCCCGGGGATGGACATCGAGGCGCTGAACGTTCCGGCGCCCGATTTCGATGCCGCGCGTGAGCTGTTCAAGACGCTCGAGTTCCGAGCCCTGACGGACCGAACGTTGTCGGCGTTCGAGACGATATGGGGGAGCGGTGTGCAAGGCGCAGCGCCGGCCGACGGCGAGCGGCTCGAGGTGCTCGTGCTGCCCGCGACCGAAGGCGTGTTCGAGGAACTGCTGAGCGTCGACAATGTGTCGCTCGCCGGGATGTGGCGTGGAGTCGAGGGCCGTTCGGTGCTGGAAGGCATCGCGCTCGCCATCCCCGAAGGCGGCACGTGGTGGCTGGCCGGCGACCGGCTCGCCGAGGCGGAGGTGAAGGACTTCCTCCAGACGCTCCTCTCGAACGGGCCGGAGTCGGTCAACGGCCACCGGACCAAGGAGCTGCTGCGGTCACTCCACGACATCGGCTATTCGCTCGACCCCGCTGAGGACTTCGCCGAGCGCGGCGTGGGCGGTCCGATGGGCGACGGCATCGATCTCGACACCGCCCTGTGCGGGTACCTGCTCGACCCGTCGAAGGACAAGTACGAACTGGAGGAGCTCGCGCTCACCTATGCCGGAATTGATCTGCGCGCAGTGGATTCTGCACCATCGGATCAGCTCGACTTCGGGGGGACCACCGATGACCCGATCGACGCCGTCGCCCGGCGTGCGCTGGCCACGGCACGCTTGGCCGAGCCCATCCGCAGCGCCCTCTCGGCCCGCGGGCTGGAGAAGCTCTACGTGGAGATCGAACGTCCGCTCATCGGCGTCCTCGCCCGCATGGAGGCGATCGGCGTACGCATCGACACGACGTACTTGAAGGAGCTGTCCCAGTCGCTCACGGCCGAGGCCCGCCGGCTGGAGGAGGAGGTACAGGAGCATGCGGGGGAGCGCTTCACCGTCAACTCGGTCCCGCAGCTGCGCACGATCCTGTTCGAGAAGCTCGGGCTGAAGACGGACAAGAAGACCAAGACCGGCTACTCGACCGATGCGCAGGCGCTGGAGAAGATCCGCGGCGAGCACCCCATCGTGGACACGCTGCTGCGCTACCGCGAGGTCGAGAAGCTGCGCTCCACCTACGGCGAGAACCTCATCGCCGAAGTCGCGGCCGACGGGCGCATCCACGCCACGTTCAACCAGACCGTCGCCCGCACCGGCCGGCTCAGCTCAGACCAGCCGAACCTGCACAACATCCCCATCCGTTCCGAAGAGGGTCGCCGGTTCCGCCGCGCGTTCATCCCGGCCGAAGGCTGCTCGCTGCTCGTCGCTGACTACAACCAGATCGAGCTGCGGGTGATCGCACATCTCGCACAGGACCCCGGCCTGATCGAGGCATTCCGTACGCGCGCAGACGTTCACAACGAGACGGCGAAGCGAGTGTTCCGCGTCGAAGACGGGGCGGTGACGATCGCCCAACGGTCGAAGGCGAAGATGGTGTCGTACGGGCTCGCGTATGGGATGGAGTCGTACGGCCTCGCGCAGCGCCTCGGCGTGCCTGTGAAGGAGGCGCAAGAGATCCTCGACGCGTACTTCGTGGCCTTCCCGAACGTTCGTCACTTCATGGAGGCCTCGGTCGCCGATGCCCGCAACAAGGGCTATACGGAGACCCTGTTCGGCCGTCGTCGGCTCATCCCCGACCTGCAGTCGCCGAACTACTCGCGCCGGGCCGCCGCGGAGCGCCAGGCCATGAACGCCGGCATCCAGGGGCTCGCAGCGGACATCTTCAAGGTCGCGCTCGTCCGGCTCGACCGGGCCATCCTCGAGGGCGGCTACCGCACCCGCCTGATCCTGCAGGTGCATGACGAGGTCATCCTCGAGGTCCCGCCGAAGGAGGTCGAAGT